>NZ_QFFX01000003.1:0-93846 GCF_023522295.1 Prevotella sp. TCVGH
CTTTTAAGTTCTTTTGTCATATTATTTTACTTTTTATGAGGTTAATAATATGTCAAGCTATTTCAGTATAAGACAAAGCATGCAAATTGGAGGCTTATCTCAATGCTTTAGTCGCCAAAAAATGGCAAAAACAGGCAAGAAAAGCGACACCGTAAACGTAACGTACTCAATCACAATAGATTACAAGCCTCACTCATAATTCGCGTATTTGCGACCAACTTTGCCCTTGGTGGTTTACACGCGAGTTATGAGAGGCGCTTTGTAAAGAAAATTCAGCATTTATTTTCATTTCATGCAGCGGTCCACCCATCTTACAAATGGTGTTTTCCTGATGTTTTTCTCAATATAAAAATCATTCTCAAATGAAAGCGCTACGATTATTCTATACCATTAGCGTTTTTCCATCTGCGGACTGGAACTATATCTAATAGAGGTGTGTCAGAGATGAATGAGCGATTGATTTTCTTACTTTTTTTGGAAGCCTCAACAAACATGCTTATCCAACAGAAGGTAAAAGCCCATCAAATCGAATGGATTTGATGGGCTTTTACAAAGAATGTTGTTCCCACATGAGCGAGGGATTACACTTCCTTAATGTGTGATGATTATTGGGCGAGTAACTTCTTTACTACCTCAGAGATAGCACGTCCATCCGCTTTACCAGCCAACTTTTTCGTGGCTATCCCCATTACCTGCCCCATCTCTTTTATACTTGATGCGCCCACTTGCTCAATAATTTCTCTGACTGCTGAGGCAATTTCTTCCATAGACAACTGCTGAGGCAAATAACGCTCAATCACTTGAACCTGCTGCAACTCTACATCTGCCAAGTCTTGTCGACCCGCATCAATATAGGTTTGTGCGGCTTCTTTACCTTGCTTCGCCAATTTCTGTATAATCTTGAGTGCCGCATCATCGTTGAGTGTATCGTTGGCTCCAGGTGCTGTCTTGGCTTCGAGAAAAACTTTCTTGATATTTCTAAGTGTGTCGAGAGCCACTTTATCTCGCGCTTTCATCGCGGTTTTGATGTCTTCGCTAATCTGTTCAAATAGTGCCATATCATTTATTTTTAGAGGTATTACTTCATATCACATTTTGATTGCTGCCAAACTGCAAGTCTCTTTATCCAAAACTGATAACTCCTTGAATAGGATCATTGTTCTCCTTATGTTCAGATTCTTCAGTTTCGCCAGCCGCTTGTTTGCGGATATCGTCCAACATTTGACGTGTTCGTTTATAGGTGGGATAACTCTCCACAGCCAAGATGACATCCTCATTGTCCAAATCTTCGTTACTAAAGAGATAGATGTGCGGATGACGTTTGTACTTAGAGTTTTTGCCGTCCTTATAATATTGGTCTTTTCTGATGAGCAATTGTGCTTTGCGCTCTTCTTCTTCAGCAATGCGCATGGCTTCTTCTTGCGAGTGGCGCTTACCGATGTGGCTGTTCATGCCTTCCACATCATTGATACCGAAGCCTGTTGCCAAAATAGTTACCTTGACTTTCTTGCCGAGATCGGGATCGATGGCGAGTCCCCATTTAATTTCAAAGTCGCTATCAAAACGCCCCATAAAATCGTTCACATCATTCATCTCCTCCATCATCAGGCCGCTGTTGTCATTCTTTTCGTTGCAGAAGTTAATGCTCAGCAAGATTTTCTTAGAGTTAAAGATGTCGTTGTCATTGAGCAGCGGTGAGTTAAGTGCATCTTCAATCGCAGCCTTCACACGTCCCTCGCCTTCGCCAAAGCCCGTACTCATAATGGCTACTCCACCATCTTTCAGCACTGTTTTCACATCATTAAAGTCCAAATTAATGAGCCCATGGTTGGTGATGATTTCTGCTATACTCTTGGCAGCAATGCTTAAGGTGTCGTCAGCCTTACCAAAAGCGTCTAAAACGGTCAAGTCTGGATAAATTTCTCGTAAGCGTTCGTTATTGATAACCAATAGCGCATCGACATGCTTTGCCATTTCTTCCACACCGTCCAAGGCTTGGTTAATCTTCTTGTCACCCTCAAAACGGAAGGGGATGGTAACGATACCGACGGTTAAGATGCCCAATTCTTTAGAGATACGCGCAATGACGGGTGCTGCACCTGTACCCGTTCCTCCTCCCATTCCAGCGGTGATGAACGTCATACGAGTGCCGTCATTGAGCATGTTCTTGATGTCTTCAAGGCTTTCCTCGGCTGCTAATCTTGCTTTTTCGGGTTTGTTACCTGCCCCTAATCCTTCTTTTCCTAATTGTAGATGATAAGGTACAGGACTATCATTGAGGGCTTGATTATCGGTGTTACAAAGAACAAAAGTGACGTCATGGATTCCTTCGCGGTACATGTGATTAACGGCATTACCTCCGCCACCACCAACACCAATCACCTTGATGATGCTATTTGCTTTGTCTGGTTCTCCGAAATCGAGAACATCAGGAGTATTTTTTCTATCTGGCATAATTCTAAATCTTAAAAGTTAATATCTGGAATTCATCTTTCCCACGTTTTATTCTTCTTCTTCCGTTATTTTACGAGCAAAATTTTTAATGCCTTTCCAAAGCTTGTTCATTGGAGAGTTTTCTCGTTTTTCTTCCGCAATGCGTCGCTCCTCCTCTTCTTTCGCCAGTCTTTCTGCTTCTTCTTGAGCCTCTTTCTGCTTGCGAAGTCGTTCTTTTTCTTCTTCTGTTTGCACTATACCAGTCCCTGATGTCTCTGTAAAAGATCTGGGTTCTTTGGTTTGAGTGGAAGTGGTAGCAGTGTGTTTGGCATCATTTGCTTGGAACAAATCGGTGTTGATTTCTTCTCCAGCACAGTTGATATCCCCCTTAGCCAACAATCCAAGAATGGTATTCAGCGTTGCGTCGTGGGCTGTAATCTCTGGTAAATTTGAATTGATTTTTAGATTAACGAACTTAGCAACACGTATTTTCTCTGTTGGCGCCTGATCCTTGAAAGCCTTTTCGATATTTGGCATGTTGGCACCACCACCCGTCAGGATAATTCCGCCTATCAGCTTATCGGCATATTCGTTAGGAACTTGATAAAAAACGTTTTCGATAATTTCTTGTAGTCTCGACTCAACAATTTCAATAAACTTACGACTTTCAACTTTTCTGTCACTGTCGATTGGATATTTCTTGTTCTCGTCAATATCCTTATTATCCGTATATGCCGATGCATATTTTAGCTTCATATCTTCTGCTTGGCTCTCTTCCATGAGCAAAGAGGTGATGTCTTTTGTGATATTTTCTCCTCCAAGTGGGATGACCGCCAAGTGACGCAGAATATTTTTGTAATAGACAAGAACAGTAGTCGTATCCGCCCCAAGGTCTACCAAGATGCAACCCGATCGTTTCTCCGTTTCTGTGAGCACAGCATCAGCAAGAGCTAAGGGGGCAAGGTACAGCTCGGCAATCTCCATACCAGCTTTGTTAATACACTGATTGAGATTCTTATAGAATGTTTTCCGCCACAGAATGTTGAGGAAATTTCCTTCTAAACGCAAACAAGGAATGCCCACAGGGTCGAGTTGATATAAAGAGTCGACTTTATATTCCTGAGTGACGGCGTCCAAAATCTCTTGATCCGCATAGCTCATACTACGATTGGCGTCCATCAATTCGTTAATCATGTCCTGACTAACAATGGTTTCTGCAGGCAGTGTTTTCACAATAATATTCTTGACACTGCGTATGCTTTGACCGCCAACACCAACATATACACGGGCAATGTTGGTTTTGAGACTGGTCTCTAACTTCTTAACAATGTTAGTCAAGCACACTACCGTCTTGTCAATGTTGAAGACTACACCCTTGCGTATGCACGAGGTGGAATCCTCTTTAACAACAGCAAGAATTGAAATGCTGCCATCAGGATTCTTTTTTCCTGCAATACCGGTAATCTTAGAAGATCCCAGTTCTATAGCTACGATAAATTCCTTTGTCATACGTTTTATATCTTTATCAATTCAAATTCGTTATAATATCTTTTTTCAAGTGCCGTTAGCTGAACACCTTATGGTTGAGCCTCTCTCTTTTTACAGATAATCTGGTTATCAAATTCCAAGTTGATATACGAGTACTTGTTCCAACCTGCTTGGGAGAGCCCATATTTGTAGAACTTTTCTAAGCGTGTTAACTTTTGCTTGGTAAAGTCTTGTATCAATGCCAATCGTTTTTGCTGATTACTGCTTGTCGGCAAGTATCCGAGATAAACGATATGGTCTCCTACTCTTGGAACCAACTCGACACCCCGATCTGGCAAGATGTTGATTTGGACAATTTGGTTCTTCCAAAACTCGTCTTGCATGATTGTTTTGCTCAAGGCAGAAACATAATGGGTGGCAAACCATCGATTAATGTATCCTGTGGCGATGATTAAGTCGCTTGTGTAGTTGGAGTTTGGCATGATAGCATCTTGATCATCTAAATAATAGTCATCATTATTTATCGATTTGATGCGTACCACAGGCATTCGCTGTGTGATAGAAATATTGACGTGTCCATTCTGTGTCTTGAAACACTCTGCATTCTTGACGAAAGGACTGGTTTTAAGCATGTCCTCTATCTTGCGAGCATCCACATATTTTATAGGTTTTTCCAGCGGATAAAGGCGATGCTTTTCAAGTCGGTCTTGTATCTTTGCCGCATTGATAAAACCATTTGCCGTTTCATCCGCAATATTGATGGTCACCTTGGTACACACGTTTGCCGTTTCATCGGGTTTGTTAAACGCGGTGAATGCAAATACTAAGTATATTCCCAAGATAACATCAAGTACGATTGTCAATATCTTTTTCCAACGTCTCACTTATTTTCAATGATCTTAGTCATTTGTGATACATAATTGTCGAGGTCACCTGCACCCAAGACAACAAGTACATCAAAATCGCGTTTTTTAACCAAATCAATCACATCTTCCTTATGTATCATGCTCTTCTCTTTGCAGGTGAGCTCATTGTAAATAAGCGCTGAGGTAACTCCTGGTATCGGGGCTTCTCGTGCAGGATAGATGTCGCATAAGATAACCTCGTCGAGTTGGCTCAGTGCTTCTGCAAATTCTTTATAGAAATCTCGCGTCCTTGTATAAAGATGTGGCTGAAATATTGCTGTGACATGCCGATCGTGATACAGCTCACGAAGGCTTTTTGCACTTTGATAAATTTCCTTTGGATGGTGTGCATAATCTGAAAGGAAAACATGTCGCTCATTGTTTACCTTGAAATCAAAGCGTCTGTCCACACCCTTATAGGTTGACATGCCATATCGCAACTCCTCTGCAGTGCAACCGTTGAGTTGCGCCATTGCCATTGCAGCGACAGCATTCTCCACATTAATGGGAATAGGATGTCCCAATTCTACTTGGGTGACGTTCTCTATCGGCGAGATAAAGTCAAAGGTGATGGTTCCATTTTCTATTTTGATGTTTTCTGCATGGAAATCACCTCCATTGAGACTGTACCGAAACACCCTCACCTCATCGTTTACATCCTCTTGCATTTCCAACCCTTCATGAATAATCAAGGCGCCTCCAGGCTTTATCAATGTTGTGTAATGCCTAAAACTTTCTAAATATGCCTCTTTGGTTCCATAAATGTCTAAGTGGTCAGGATCTGTCGATGTGATGACACTCATCCAAGGACGAAGCCAGTGAAAGCTACGATCAAACTCGTCGGCTTCAATGACAATGCAATCACTTGTGTCGGAAAGGATGTAATTGCTGCCGTAGTTCTTGGAGATTCCTCCAAGGAAAGCATTACAATCCACATGACTTTGGTGCATGATGTGTGCGCACATCGTACTGGTTGTTGTCTTGCCATGCGTACCTGCAAAACAAAGTCCTCGATGGGTTCTTGTCAACGAACCCAAGACTTGAGCTCGCTTTAATACCTCAAAGCCGTTCGACTTGAAGTACTGCAACTCCACATGAGATTCAGGAATGGCAGGGGTATATACAACCATACAAACTTGCGGATTGCGACATGCGTGCGGAATCTCATCGATATTTTCATCATAGTGCAGGAGCATCCCCTCTTGTTCGAGTCGATGTGTCAGTGCAGAAGGCGTCTTATCGTACCCCGCTACCACCAATCCTTTATGCAGAAAATAGCGTGCGATGGCACTCATTCCTATGCCACCAGCTCCCAAGAAATATACCGATTTGATTTCTTTTATATCCATTTTTTTATTTCCTATAATCTCTTATACGTTCAATGCTGTTGACGAGCAGCCAATTTGAGAACCTCTTTTGCAATGATTTCAGCAGAATTTGGTAATGCGAGTTTCAAAATATTTTCGCTGAGGGATGCCAACTTTGCATCATCCTGCACTGTTTTCATCGCCTGTTCGAGCAAAATGTCTTTGGCTTCTACATCTTTTACGTAGATAGCCGCATTTTTATTGACCAGTGCCATTGCGTTTTGCGTTTGATGATCCTCCGCTACATTGGGGCTTGGAACTAAGATGACAGGTTTTCCAATCAGACAAAATTCGCTAATCGAGCTTGCTCCTGCACGACTAATCACCAAGTCGGAAGCCTGATAAGCTACCCCCATATCACTGATAAAGTCGGTGACATAGAGGTTGGGCAATGGCGCTTGTGTCTTCAATGCGTTGCAAATATCCTTATAGTAATATTTTCCTGTTTGCCAAATAAATTGAACCTCACTTGTTCGTATCATATCCAAGTGGCTTTGGATGCTTTCATTCAAAGTTCTGGCACCCAAACTTCCACCTACCAAAAGTATCGTCTTTCGGCTTGGATCTAATCCAAAGGTCTCTCTGGCAGCTTCTTTTGATAATGTTGTCTGCAACACATTTTGCCTTACGGGGTTTCCTGTTATGATAATTTTGTCTGCGGGAAAGAAGCGTTCCATACCCTCGTACGCCACACAAATCTTGTCTGCTTTCTTACCTAACAGTTTATTAGTGACCCCTGCATACGAGTTTTGCTCTTGTATGAGACAGGGAATATGTAGCTTGGAACACACGTTGAGCGTGGGTCCACTGGCATATCCGCCAACACCAACTGCCACCATTGGCTTGAAATCCTTAATAATGGCTTTTGCCAATCGTTGACTCTTCCATATCTTGACCAACACGGAGAGGTTCTTAAGCAGATGATGCCGATCGAATCCTGCAATAGGCAGTCCTTTGATTTCATATCCTGCTTTTGGCACGCGCTCCATTTCCATTCGACCTTGAGCACCGACAAAAAGAATCTTTGCATCGGGGCGTTCTTTCTTAATGGCATTGGCTATAGAGATAGCGGGAAATATATGTCCTCCCGTTCCACCTCCACTGATGATGATTCTCAAATCACTGTTCATCTTTTATATTTATATGAATAGGCAAAAGTAATCAAAATTTCTTTGATTTTACCATATTCAATGATATTTATCTTATCTTGCGTTTCTTATGCTGAAGCCATTGCGGTGCTCATTTCCATGTCTTTATCTTCATCGGTTACTTGTTTTTTCTTCGCCGATCGACTCACACTAAGGATAGCTCCAATATACACACAGTTGATGATAGTTGACGTTCCACCCTTGCTTACTAAAGGAAGTGGCTGCCCAGTAACAGGTGCCAAGCCCACCGCTACGCACATATTGAACAATGCCTGTGTCACTAAAAGCAAAGCCAAGCCCATGGCAAGAAAGGCAGGGAAGTTGTTTTCACAGCGATTGGCTATCTGCCCCGTTCTGAAGAGAAGGATAATATAGAGCATGGCGACAAAGATCCCACCGATAATTCCCATCTCTTCGATGATGATTGCGTAGATGAAATCGGAGAAGGCTTGGGATAGGAAATCGCGTTCCACCGAATTTCCTGGACCTTTTCCTATCACATTGGAGGAAACAATGGCAATATTGGCATGCCCAATCTGTCCATCCTTGTCCAAATCGAAATCCTCAGGAGCAATCTCTTTGCCATCAATGAAACGATCGATGCGCGCTTTCCATGTGTCAAAACGGTGAAAGACTTTCGTGAACATCGTTGTTTCCTCTTTCTCCGCCGTATTAGATACTTGTACAACCTGTTGTCCTTGGACATTTATTTTTTCCCTGTCTTGCCCCACTAACATGACGAGTGCGAACACTGTTACAATGAGTAACGTAACGATTCCCAACACCTTACCTAATATTTTGCCAGGTACTCGTCCTATCATCATCATGAGGAAGATAACCAAACACAGCAACATGGCTGTTGAAAGATTTTCCACCATAATGAAAGGTACGATGCAGCCACTGACAATAAGGATGTATTTGAAGGCATTTTTGTCTGCTCCTTGTTCTGTTTGCATAGCACTTAAAATCTGCGCAGTGGCCAAAACCATCGTGCCTTTGGCTATTTCGGACGGCTGGAACTGGATGCCGATGATGCTAATCCAACGTTGGGCACCATTGGTGGACTGTCCTGCAATGAGTACTGTAATCAAGGCAATGATTGAGAGTACGAGCAGGAAAGGAGTCACAATCTTGAAATATTTGCATTTAATATTAAGCGTCACGACCATTGCAAACACACCAACCAGCAAGATTCCAGTGTGCTTGACGATAGGAGCCCAGTAATGTCCGCCCTTATAAGTCAGACCTGCGGAGGCAGAATATACTTCGACGATCGAGATGATGCATAAAAAGAAAAAGACCATCCAAATCACCTTGTCTCCCTTAAAGATATTTCCTAATGTTTTATCCATTATAAATTTCTTACCAATGTCTTAAACTGATTTCCTCTATCTTCCATATTTTTGAACAAGTCGAAGCTGGCACAGCAAGGACTTAGCAATACCGTGTCGCCAGGACGTGCCATGTCATAGCAGGCTTCTACACATTCTTTCATAGAGTGGGTATCACGCACAGGGATGCCCAAGGAGTCGAAATTATTGTGAAGTTTCGTATTATCTGCGCCTAAATACACTAATCCAACGCATTTCTTTTTTACCAATTCCTTAATAAGTTGGTAGTCATTGCCCTTATCTTTTCCTCCAAGAATCAAGATTGTCGGTGTATTCATGCTCTCCAATGCGTACCAACAAGCATCGACATTTGTGGCTTTCGAATCATTGATATATTCTACACCGCCCACTTTGCACACCTTTTCTAACCGGTGTTCCACGCCAGGGAAGTCGCTCAAGCTTTTCCTTATCACGTCATTTCGTATTCCGGCAATGTCAGTGGCAATACCTGCAGCCAAAGAGTTGTACACATTATGCTTCCCCGTGAGTGAAAGTGCTTCTTGTTCCATGTTGAAAGGAGTGGGCTTTTCGATGGTGTACTGTCCTTCCTCAATATAGCCTATCGAACCTTTCTCTTTCAGTTCTGAAAATGGACACTGTACGGCTTTGATATCATACTTTTGCAATTCTCGCTTGATGATAGGGTCATCGTTCCAATAAATGAAGCTATCTTTTTCGGTCTGGTTTTGGATAATGCGCATTTTGGCGTCTACATAGTTTTGCATGCAGTTGTCATAGCGGTCCAAATGGTCGGGAGTGATGTTCAACAAGATAGCAATATCTGCCTTAAACTTGTACATGTTATCCAACTGGAACGAGCTTAATTCTATGATATAGTATTCGTGTGGGTCTTCCGCTACTTGTAAAGCCAAGCTCCGTCCAATGTTTCCAGCCAATCCTGCGTCATATCCGGCTGCTTTGAAGATATGATAAATCAGCGAGGTCGTCGTCGTCTTACCGTTGCTGCCCGTAATGCAAATCATTTTAGAATGCGTATATCGTCCTGCAAACTCTATTTCGCTAATGATATTGGTACCCTTCTTCATGAGCTTTTGTATCATAGGTGCTTCCTTTGGAATGCCCGGACTCTTAATCACCTCATCTGCGTTTAGAATCAAATCGGGAGTATGTTGCTTTTCTTCCCAACGGATGTGGTGTGCATCGAGCATCTTTTTGTATTTGTCTTTAATCTCACCCATGTCAGATACAAATACATCAAAGCCTTCTTTTTGGGCTAATATGGCAGCTCCTACTCCACTCTCTGCTGCACCGAGAATAACAATTCGTTTCATATCTTTTTTCTTTTTATTCTAATCATAGCCACGTATCAACGAAGTTTTACAAGTTGCTGATGAACAGTTTTTTATCTTTTAATATTAGCTGATACATCTTATTGCTTTATTCACTCAATGACTTCATTTTATTGGAGCTAACCACTATCATTTATCTTATCTTAAGAGTAATAATCGTCATGGCTGCTAATATAATGGTGATAATCCAGAAACGAATGGTAATTTTCGATTCGTGGATGGCCGAATGAGGTTTTTTAATGAGGTAATTGCATGCAGGATCCAGCTGAGAATCTTGTGTGCGAAAATTGTCATGGATAGGAGTACGCTTGAAAATTCGTCGCTTTATCCCTTTTCTCTTCCCACTCTTATAGTAATATACTTGGAGTATCACGCTCAAACTCTCTACAAAGAAGATACCACAGAGTATAGGGAGTAACAACTCTTTATGAATGATAATGGCAGAGACCGCAATGATACCCCCGATAGTTAGTGAGCCTGTATCGCCCATGAACACCTGTGCGGGGAAAGAGTTGTACCATAAAAAGCCGATGAGCGCACCGACAAAGGCGCACATAAAGACCACCAACTCCTGCGAGCCTGGAATATACATAATGTTGAGATAAGCAGCGAACTCAATGTGTGAACTAACATACGCCAAGATTCCCAGCGTAACGCCAATGATAGCAGAATTGCCTGCACACATTCCATCCATGCCGTCGTTAAGATTGGCACCGTTAGAAACTGCGGTCACTACGATAATTGTCATGATGACAAACAATATCCATCCTGCCGCAGTTTTGTATTTTCCGCACCAACTCATCACGCCCGAATAATCCAGATTATGACCTTTCACGAAAGGGATTGTTGTTTTGAGTGATTTCCGAGCATCTGTTCGATGCTTAATCACCATTTCATGACCTTGCTGTTCGATAGCCAAATTTTCATTGATTTTTACATCTGGTGAGGACCATAACACCAGTCCTACTATCAAGCCAATGCCTACTTGCCCAATAATTTTATATTTGCCTTTCAGTCCCTCTTTGTTCTTGCGGAAGATTTTGATGAAGTCGTCCATCCCACCAAGAAATCCCAACCAAACGGTAGTAATAATCATCAGGATGAGGTAGATGTTGCGAAGTCGTCCCAACAACAGTACGGGTATGAGTATGGCAGCAATAATGATGACCCCACCCATGGAGGGAACACCTATTTTGTTAACTCCAAAGGGGTCGATAGAGGCATCACGTTGGGTTTCCGTGATTTGTTTCTGACGAAGATATTTAATGAATTTTTCACCAAACCATGCTGAGATAACCAACGAAAGAATGAGGGCAAGCAGCGACCTAAAAGAGATATATCCCCATAGATGCGCACCTGAAATGCCGTATTGCTCTAAAAATCTAAATAAATAGTATAACATCCTCTAAGTTTAATAGGGTTGTGGAAACGTATTATGATTGTTTGAAAATTTCTGCCAGCACTTCTTTATCGTCAAAATGATGCTTTACGCCCTTGACTTCTTGATAAGTTTCGTGTCCTTTCCCTGCCACAAGGACAACGTCGTTCTTATCTGCAAGCATGCAGGCGGTGCGTATGGCTTCCCTTCTATCTACAATGCTCAACACCTTTTTCATATCCTGTGCATCCAAACCCGCTAACATATCGTTGATAATGTCTTGCGGATCTTCAAATCGAGGATTGTCACTGGTGATAATCACTTTATCACTTAGCTGTACTGCCTGCTTTGCCATTAACGGACGTTTACCCTTGTCACGATTACCACCAGCCCCACAAACGGTGATGACATGACCTTTACCGTCTACTTCATGAATGGCAAGGAGTACATTTTTCAATGCATCAGGAGTATGCGCATAGTCCACAACAGCCGTAAATCCTTGTGGAGAGTGAAGCGTGTCCATACGTCCGTTGACACTGTGCAGCGTACTCATCGCTATCAGAATCTCTTCTCGTTGTTTACCCAACATGCGTGCAGTAGCGTAAACGGCTAACAGATTGCTGACATTAAATTTACCGATGAACTGCACTCCCACTTCCTGACCATCAATCTCTAAGTACATACCTTGAAAATGGCATTCGATGATACGAGCTTTGAAGTCAGCTGCGGTACGGACAGAGTAGGTCTTTACTGTTGCTTTGGTATTTTGCACCATGACCATGCCATTCTTATCGTCCGCGTTTGTAATAGCGAAAGCCGACTTGGGCAGGTGGTCAAAGAAGGACTTCTTAGCGTTGCGATAGTTCTCAAAAGTCTTATGATAATCTAAGTGGTCACGTGTCAGGTTGGTAAAAATACCTCCTGTAAAGTTCAATCCACCAATTCTCTTTTGCGCAATGGCATGTGACGAGCATTCCATGAATACATATTCACAATGCTGCTCTACCATTTTTGCCAACAGTTCATTTAGCTCTATGGGGTCAGGCGTGGTATGATCGGCAGGTATTTGCTCATCCTCGATATAATTGCATACCGTTGAGAGCAAACCACAGCGATGCCCCAATTTGCGAAACATATTATATAATAAGGTGGCAATGGTTGTCTTCCCATTTGTTCCTGTGACACCAATAAGCTTTAAGTGCTTGGAGGGTTCTCCGTAAAAGCGTGTCGCCACCTTACCGACAGCATCTTCGGTTGATGTGACAACAATGTAGGTAATGCCAGACAACGGTTCTTTCGGTGCTTTTTCACATAGTACTGCGACAGCTCCTAACTGAATGGCTTTATCAATATAATCGTGTCCATCCACCTGTGTCCCTTTGATAGCCACAAACAGATGACCAGGTTTTATCTTCCGGGAATCAATGTTTACTCCCGATATACTGACATTCGTATCACCCAAAATGTCAGTGCATTTAATGTCTTTGATTAATTCGTTACAAATCATATATTTGAATTATTGTGCATTAACTTAATGTAAGGAGGCATACTTGTTTTTTCTGAATGCGATGTCCTGGTGGAAGACTTTGTTGAACCACCTTCCCGCGACCGTTGAGACGCACCTTGACTCCTCTATTCTCAAGGATGTAGACAGCATCACGTGCACCCATTCCTAAAACATCAGGGATGTATTGATGCGTATACATCTTAGCTTTTTTCAGCTCAACACTCGAATTGTTTTGAATCTCAGCTGTTCCCCAAATTGGATTACCGTTTGCAAAGGTTCCACTCCAGTTACGGTTGGTATTGATGCCCAAATGAGTCAACACATAATTGGCAGCAAGCACGTTTCCGTTCTTTACCGCTGGAATAAGAATGGAGGTAGAGTCTTTGGCATCTTTCACATCTAACTTTAAGTCTTGAGCCATGACGCCTTCCGAGATGTGATGAAAGACAACGCCACTCATCCCACCGCCTGAAGCTGGAAGTCCTGACTTTTGAATGCAGACAATACAACTGTAACGAGGATTGTCTGAAGGGAAATAGCCTGCAAAACTTAAGAGATAGTTGGTTCGTCCAACCTTATAACCGCCCGAACCTTGTGAGATTTGTGCCGTTCCTGTTTTACCAGAGACTTTGAAAGATGGCGACCCTGCTTTGCGTCCCAAGCCTTGACTCACTACATGCTCTAAGATTGTTTGAATCTCTCCCAACGTTTTAGGTTTGCAAATTTGTGAACGCAATACCTTTGGAGGAAAATCGATGAGTACTTCACCGTCTTTTACCACCTGTTTAACAAATCTGGGTTGCATCATTTTTCCATTGTTGGCAATGGCATTATAAAAGGTAAGCGTCGAAATAGGAGGCACTTGAGTCTCGTAACCAATGCTCATCCATGGCAAGGCAGTCTTGCTCCAGTTAATCCATTGTCCACGTTCATTTTTCTTAGGCATACGAATGATCGCAGAGGAGGAGCCTACCAATGGAATGTTGAGGGCGTCTGCTAAACCTGTACGGTAGAGACCTTGCACAAATTTCTCTGGGTTGTCACGATAATGATCGTCAATGATGCGACTCACACCAATATTAGAACTATATAAAAGAGTTTGAGGCAAGGTGAGTGTTCCATAACCTCCTCGACGCCAGTTGTGGTCTTTCATTTGTCTCCCATACATGGGCCAAACACCTCCAGCTGTTTCTATACGAGCCGTTGTATCCACGACACCATCATCGAGTGCGACCATCATTGAGGCAACTTTGAAAACCGAACCCGGCTCTAACAAATCACTGACCGCATGATTCTTAACTTCCCGATATTCGCCATCAAAACATTTTTCCATGTTTACAATTGCCTTGATGTCACCTGTCTTCACCTCCATGACTAAGGCAACACCCACATTGCCGTTAATCTTCTTCAACTCATCAATGACAGCTCGTTCGGCTAAATCTTGCATTCCTACGTCAATGGTAGTCACAATGTCTGCACCGTCAATGGGAGGGGTATCCATGATGTCCAAGAACTTGTTGAGTACTTTGCGACGATGTACGATACCGTTTTTACCACGAAGAATAGAATCGTAAGACAACTCCAATCCAAAACGAGCCGTATCCTTTGCCCCATACATGGCACCAACTGTACGTCCCGCTAATGAGCCATAAGGACGCTGCCGAGCGTTGAACTCCTCATAGTGAAAACCGCTCATATATTTGGAGAGATTAAATATGGGCAAAGCCTTGATTTCCGTAAAAGAATTATAGTCGATACGTTTCTTCCAAATAGGCCAGTGACGACTTTGTTGCTGTCGTCCTGTCTCCAATTCTTTTCTAAAGGCAGAAGCAGGCTTTTCTGGAAATATCTGATGCAAACCTTCACAGATAGAGTCGAGCTTTACTTCCCAAAGAGAATCGTTTTTCGAGGTACGGAGACTCTTGAAATCCATGTACACTTTAAATTCAGGCAACGAACTTGCCATTAGTTCTCCATTACAACTTAAAATGTTTCCACGCATGGGTTTGATATCAACACTATCGCGCTTTACTCGATCGGCAACCTTTGTCCAATAATCGCGTTTCGCTGTCATAATATAGAGTGTTTTACCCACTACGGCAACAGCTACCAAGGTCATCATAATGGCGATGGCGCTGTAACGAGGCATAATTTTTTTATAATCAAACTTATTCATTTATTTGGAACTTGGATAATATATGGTGGTTGATTCGCAATCTTTAATACACTGTCTTGATTATTTTTAAGCATATCCAACACGTTGCTTTCCCTGCTTTTCTCGGTAAGCTGACTGCTGCTGGATAAAGCCTTATATCTTGCATCTTTAAGTTCTTTCTGAAGTTTATCAATCTCGATAAGGTTTTGCTGAACACTGTAACGATTAGAGATGTAAATGATAGTAAAGAACGTAATAAGGAGGAAAATCCAAATTTGTTTGCGTACAGTTGACGTGGTTAGAATATCTCCACCAAGAATCTTTCTTAAAGTAAAGTTTCTCGATAAAGGTGCTTCTTCTTCACGCGCTTGCTCTTTGATAACCTCTTTCAAGGTAGGCGCTTCTTCGGTGTCTTTATCTACCGAAGAATCCAACGCTGCATCCGCATCTTTATAAGCGTCTGTGGGAATGGGCTGTACATCTATGTCTTTTTCATCCGTTGTCATATCTTCTCAGCGATTCTTAGTTTAGCACTTCGGCTACGTGGATTTTCCTGTTGCTCTTGTGGTGTAGGCGTGATAACCTTATTGTTCAAAAGTTTGAAAGTCGTTTCAATTCTTCCGAAGAAGTCTTGCTGCACTTTTCCTTGTACGTTGCCTGTCTTCATGATGTTTTTTACCATGCGATCCTCTAAGGAGTGATAGGTGATAACAACCAATCTCCCACCAGTAGTCAATAATTCTTGAGCGCTATTGAGCAACTCTTTTAATGCCTCCATCTCATGGTTAACTTCGATACGGAGTGCTTGAAATAGTTTTGCGAGGTCTTTCTTCTCACGCGCTTTTCCAAACACAGCTTCCACTGCTTGTATCAAGTCATGGGTACTTGTTATGTTCTTTTGACTTCTGGCTTTGACTAATAACGATGCTATCCTTCGTGCATTTTTGAGTTCTCCATACAAATAGAAAATATCAGCCAACTGTTCTTCATCGTAGGTGTTAATCACATCGGCAGCTGTCAGCGACGCCTTGGTGTTCATGCGCATATCAAGTGGAGCATCAAACCTGAATGAGAACCCCCTATTTTCATCATCGAAATGATGACTCGAAACACCGAGGTCAGCCAATATCCCATCTATCTTATCTATCTTGTAATATCTCATCCAGTTCTTCAAGTATCTGAAGTTTGAACGTATAAAAGTAAAGTTATCCTGCAACAGCACCTCATGCCCTTCTTGTTGAATGTTTTTTTCCGCATCCAAATCTTGATCAAAGCTGAAAAGATGTCCTTTTTCATTGAGTTGAGAAAGTATTTTCATAGAATGACCCCCTCCACCAAAGGTGGCATCAACATAAATGCCCTCTGGGTGAATGTTCAATCCCTCAATACTTTGTTCTAAAAGAACGGGGACATGGTAACTTCCTGCTGTCTTTATCATCATTTTGAAGAATTGATTGTCGTCTCTTCTGTCGCCGAATTCATCAGGTGTTGCAACGCCTCTCCAAACTCCAGTGAGTCCATGAAAGGCTCTTTGACACGCTCATTGCACCACACTTCTATGGTATCGTCCATTCCAATGAATCTGACTGATTGCTCAATATGAGCCAATATTTGATATCTTTTGGGAATGAGAAAGCGACCATTTCCATCTAAGGTCAACAATTCTGCATCTGACACAAACTGTCGAAAGATTTGTTGCTCTGCCGCATTCCATCGAGATAGTTTTGCACGCAAGTTATCTAATTGCTCATTCCAAACGCTTTCGGGATAGAGCGTGAGGCAAGATTGAAATACATCTTTGCGCAACACCAACACTTCTTCGCCAGATGCTTGTAGCACCTTGCGGAAAGTGGCTGGGAGAAAGACTCTGCCCTTGGCATCAACCTTAGCTTCTATATTTCCTAAAAAACGCATGTGTACCTATTTTATAAGCAAAAATTTATTTGCTGTCAAAGATACATAAAATTCCCCACATTTCCCCACTTTTATACTTAAAATCTATATTTCAATAAAAATTTGCAATATTTAACGGTTCAACTTATGTGTGATCTACTTCCTCGAATGAAATAATTACCCCTGAAAAAAATATTATCTTAATGATAACCGACTCGTCGTGAGTCAACTTTTGAGCTTGAAGAATGAAATGCCTTGTTACAATGAAGTAACAGTTGAGATAATTTTTGAACAATTTTGCATAAAGAAGCGGTATATTACAAAAACTTATGTTACATTTGCAATCTATAAGTTTTATTGTTTCAATGCACGAAGAAATAGAGAAAACCATAGATATTGATGAAATCTTGAAAAATAAATTGGGAGACAAGGTCAACTATCTCCCCCGTTTTGTTGCGTCATGGCTCAAAAAAATTACTCATCAAGACGAAATCAATGTTTTTCTTTGGAATCATCAACATCTAACAGGAACAGAATGGTTGGAAGCCTGTATCGATTTCTTGGATGTCACCTTGGAAATACAAGGCGAAGAAAACCTGCCTGATCCGCACAATGGAAAACTTTATACCTTTGTATCAAACCACCCCTTAGGAGGTGCAGACGGCGTGGCGATAGGTGCCATTATTGGGCGTCATTATGGTAACCAGTTCCGTTACCTGCTCAACGACTTGCTTCTCAATCTTCCTGCATTAAAGCCTGTGAGCATCGGTATCAACAAAACTGGCAAGCAAGGAAGGAACTTTCCCGCCATGGTAGAGGAAGGATTTCAGAGTGACAACCACATCATCATGTTTCCGGCAGGACTCTGTTCACGAAAAATAAATGGACAAATTCGTGATATTCCATGGAAGAAAACTTTTATTTCCAAAAGTGTGGAGCATCATCGGGATGTCGTGCCCATTCACTTCGATGGTCGAAATTCTGACAGATTCTACCTTTTAGCTCATCTCTGTAAAGTTTTTCGCCTAAAGGTTAATCTGGCGATGCTGTTCCTTGTAGATGAGATGTTCAAGAATAAACATCAAACTTTCCATGTGAAAATTGGAAAACCTATACCTTGGCAGACTTTTGACAAGTCTAAAACACCCAGAGAATGGGCGCAATATGTTCAAAACATTGTTTACCAATTATAGCCCGCAAAGGATGAAATAAAGAAATATAAATATCAATCAGACGTAGAAAGATGAGCGTTGACCCTTACCCAGCCACCAGTAAATCTATTCTTTCTCACCAATCCTCGAAAAGAACCATGCAGCAAGAGATTATTGACCCCATAGATAAAGAGCTTTTGAAAGCGGAATTAACGCCTGACAAGCGTCTAAGAATGACCAACAAAAGTCATAATAAGATTTTCGTAATCACAGCTCACAACGCCCCTCACGTAATGAAAGAAATAGGGCGTTTGCGTGAAATTGCTTTCCGTACGGCTGGAGGAGGAACAGGAAAGTCAATGGATATCGACGAATACGACACCTGCGAAAACTGTTATAAACAACTCATCGTCTGGAATCCTGATGCAGATGAAATTATTGGGGGGTATCGCTATCTGTGTGGTGAAGATTGGGAACTTGACGAAGATGGGCAACCTAAATTAGCAACAAGTCATCTCTTCCATTTTTCTGAAAAGTTTTTGAAAGACTACATGCCTTACACTGTGGAGTTAGGACGCTCGTTTGTCAGTTTAGAATATCAAAATGTGCGTAGAAACACCAAGAGTATTTTTGCCTTGGACAACTTGTGGGACGGCTTAGGGGCATTGACGGTACTCAACCCCAAACTCAAATATTTCTTTGGAAAGATGACCATGTATCCGTCGTACATTCGTAAAGGGCGGGATATGATTCTTTACTTTTTAGAAAAACATTTCGGAGACCGCGAACACTTGATTGTTCCTGTGCGACCTTTGAAGATAGAAGCGAATCCGCAGGAGTTAGACGCATTGTTCTGTGGGAATGATTTTAAAGCCAATTATCGAATACTAAATCGCGAAATCCGTCAATTAGGCTATAACATTCCGCCATTAGTCAATGCCTATATGGGCTTGAGTCCTACCATGAAACTTTTTGGTACAGCTATTAACGATGGATTTGGCGACGTGGAAGAGACAGGCATCTTAATAGCCGTGGATGAAATATTGGAAGACAAAAGAGTAAGACACATCGAGAGCTTTATCAAGGAACACCGCGAATCGCTCGAAATCACATCAGGCGCGAACAAGGTCATTTACAAAGATAAATAAAACTTGTTCTGCTAATTCTGACAGACGTTGGGAGAACGCAAAAACTAACCATCGTTGATTCCTCCAAAAAGATCATGCGCCCCACAGGTTCTTTCACCTTCGCTTTTGGAAAAGAAACGTTACATTTTATACTGAATATAAATCTATTATTAATTAATAAAACAAATGAATATGAGAAAAATTTCGATGATGCTATTAGCATTCGTTGGCATGTTGGGAATGATGTCGTGTACGAATACTGGAAGTACATCCAAAGAAGACTTTACAACTTATGTAGAGCCTCGCATAGGAACGGCTCATTGTCGCTATTTCCACATGGCACCGGGTGCCTTGCCTTTTGGTATGGCAAAGCCCGGACCGTCTACCAATGGTCATTATGGTAACAAGTCGGGCTGGGAGGCTACTGGGTATGATTATCGTGACAAGAGTATTGAGGGATTCCCTTGTTTGCATGAATTTCAGATTGGTGGCATCACGCTGATGCCTACCGTGGGACAGCTTTTCACTGTACCAGGCGATACCGCCATGACGGGTGAGCGCAAAGGCTATCGCTCTACGTTCTCCCACGATGATGAGGTGGCAACAGCAGGTTATTACTCTGTATTGTTGAAAGACTACAACGTCACAGCAGAGGTTACTGCCACCACACGTGTGGCTTTCCAGCGTTACACTTTCCCTGAAAGTAAAGAGAGCCGAATATTGTTCGACATCGGCAATCGACAAGGCGAGAGTGGCGCCGTAAAGGATGCCAAGGTTGAAATCAAAGATAATGGAACGGTCGTAGAAGGTTGGGTGATTACCTTGCCGGAATACGTGAAGAAATATCAGCCGGGCGCTGAGGTTCCTCTGTATTTCCATGCGGTCATCGACAAGAAACCTACCGCTGTGGGAACTTTCAACGGCGAAAAGGTAAAGAAAGACTCGCTGACTGCTAATGGACTCGGTGCGGGTGCGTACCTTACTTTCGAGACTTCCGCTCAGGAAAAGATTACCGTGAAAGTGGGTGTCTCCTACACTTCTGTAGAGAATGCACGCTTGAATTTGGAGACAGAAGCGAAAGACATGGCTTTTGATGAAGCCAAGAAGCAGTCGCACGACACTTGGAACGAACATTTGAGTCGCATCGCAGTAGAAACAGAGAACAAAGACGACAAGGTAAAATTCTACACAGGATTGTATCATGCCATCTTGGGTCGTGGCATTGCCAGCGATGTTAATGGTGCCTATCCTAAACACGACGGTACGATAGGACAGATTGAAATGAAGGATGGAAAGCCAGCTTTCAACCTCTATAACACGGACGCCATGTGGGGAGCACAATGGAATCTTAACCAAGTATGGATTATGGCTTACCCAGAACATATGTCAGACTTTATCAGCAGTCATCTACAGGTATTCAAAGACAGTGGTTGGTTGGGCGATGGCTTAGCCAACAGCCGCTATGTGTCGGGTGTGGGAACCAACCAACTCAGTTTGATGATTGCAGCAGCTTATGCTTGTGGCATTCGTGATTTTGATGTCAACTTGGCTTACGAGGCTTGCCGAAAGAACGAACTGGATGGCGAGAATCGCCCATTTGGTGCAGGAAAGACCGATACCAAACTCTTTGTAGAACACGGTTATGTGCCTCATCAAGACACAGGTGAGGGAGCTGATGAAATGTTTATGTTCTCAGCATCGCACACTTTGGAGTATGCGTTTAGCGCATGGGCAACGGCACAAATGGCAAAGGCGTTGGGGAAAACCGACGATTACAACCAGCTCATGTCGCTGTCGAAAGGTTGGGAGCGAATTTATGACAAAGAAACCAACTTCGTACGTCCAAAGAAAGCGGATGGAAAGTTTATCGACAACTTCAACCCAATGCAAGTATGGCGCGGTTTCCAAGAGGGTAACGCATGGCAATATACCTTCTATGTGCCTCACGATGCCAAGGCTTTGGCGGATAAAGTGGGGACGGAAGTATTCACCAACCGCTTGGATAGCATCTTCACCCAGTCACAAAAACTGATCTTTAGTGGCGGCACAGAGGTAGGAGCATTCGCTGGTTTGGAGACACTATACAACCAAGGTAACCAACCTTGTCTACACATTTCATGGATGTTCAACGAAGCAGGCAAACCATCGCACACACAGAAATGGGTTCGTGCCATTTTGAACGAGTTCTATGGCATCGACGGCATCCACGGTTACGGCTACGGTCAAGATGAAGACCAAGGGCAGCTGGGCGCATGGTTCGTACAATCTTCCATTGGTATGTTCGATGTGAAAGGCTTGACGGCACAAGAGCCAGCCTTTGGATTAGGTAGCCCTCTGTTCAACAAAATAACCATTCGTCTGAACAAGGATTATTATCCTGGCAAACAATTCGTTATTCAGGTGAAGGACAACAGCAAGGACAATATCTACGTGCAAGAGTACAAACTCAATGGAGATGTGCTGAACAGTACCTACCTGCCTTTTGCTACCTTTGCCAAAGGTGGAAAGTTAGAGGTGACAATGGGTAATACGCCCAAGGATAAATACTAAGAAATGTAAATATATTTCACATTTTATTTGGAAGTATAAACAACCTCCAAAATCTCAAGAAAACGTGCATAGCTACTCAAAATTTGACAGTTATGCACATTTTCTTTTCTCTTCATAACTTCCTTATATTCAAAGTTTTAGTTATCCCTCTTAGGAACGTTGACGTCGTTCAAATATCATAGCGTTATTAACTCATGGAGATAAGCGGTTTATCTCCGTAACTTTGTTGCCTTATCTCCATGGGTTAGTCGCCTTATCTCCATGAGTTAAGAAAAGCACCTAAATGACGCAAGGCAAACGAAAGCAAATTGTCAAGATTTTTACCAATTCTTCTACGTGACATAGATGAAAATGAGATGACTACTATTCGGCTTTTTAGGATGCTCGTTGTCCACATTTAATAACCGACACCAATTTTCATTCTATGATTGGGTGGTAGCTATCGGAAAATAATTGATTTCTACAACGCTAAACGTTCCCACATGAGCATAGGAATGAAAACTCACATCATCTTGTATTTAAGTACAGTGCTCTGATGTAATCCCTTTGGAAAAAGAAGAAAAATAGTTGTATATCTGTTTAATATTAGCTATCTTTGACACGCAGAAAACAGATGAACGATACTTACAAGCTCACTTAACTACAAATTTACTTACGGCTGGTTCTATAAATTACCACCGCACATAGTCATTAAATGTTTATGAAACACGTTTTGTTATCTTTTGGCTTCTTTTCGGTTCAAAATGTAAGTTCGTTCAGTCGTGTAGCTCGCTACACTCCTTCACTCTCTTGCATTTTGACCTCAAAAATAAGCTCAAAATCTAACAAAGCTAATTTATAGAACCAGCCTTACTTAACTTAAATCACTGGAATGAAGAAATTTTTATTTTTAACGTATGTACTAACTATTGCATTCAATGCCATGGCAGCTATCCAGACGAGCCAAACACTACCTACAGATGGAAAGCCTGAACACTGTTACACGATAGCCAATGGACAAGGTTATTATTGCAACGCAACCACATCACCAACAAAGAACTCGGCAAATTATGCCAAGTTTGCCTTTTACAAGAGTGACAAAGTCGATTCCTACTACATCTATAATATGACCGCCAACAAATGGGTGAGCTATCAGGTAGCTAACCAGTATTCTCCCAAACAAGGCTTCGTGTCAATGACGGATGCAAAACAAACGGCTGCCATTTATAAAATCACGGAGATTCAGGATGGGGCTTTTGAAATTCAACCCTACACCACCACTGGTGTTGCAAGTATCTACTTAAATTGGTTTCAAGGCGTAGGAAACTCTAATCCTGAAAACGGCACCGTTACGCTTGGACTTTGGACGGACAACGGCACTCAGGACGCTGGTTCAAGATGGTTCTTAACAGAAGTCGGTGTTAAACACAACTATATTCTTTTCAGCGACGGCATGCCCAGTTCTGCAACGGTTACCATCAACGGGCAAGTGTTCAAAGGACTGAATGCACAGGGAAATCAATCAATAACTATTAAAGGCGATCTTCGGCAAAGCGATGTAAAGGTGAGTGTTGGTGGCGGTAGCGTTGCAAAGGTGACGATAGACAACCTCAACTACCAAATAGACGTGAAGTTCATCCAATTCTTTACGCCAACCAATGGCATTGAGGCAGAAAAGAAATATCCTTATTTGTTGCAAATGCCCATGGCTTATATCAAGATGACAGACAGCAACTTGCATCATACCACCAAACGAAGTGAGGCGGATAAATTTATCATGATTGAATCTGAAAGCCAAGGGCATTATTTCATTTATGACTTGTCTGCGAAGTGCTACCTTACTTATATCAACGTGGCAAACGGTAGTAGTCAAACACATACCAACGAAAGTTATGTGAGATATGCGACAGAAAAATCAAAGGCAAGCACTTGGCAGATGTACTATCTCTCTGATCAAAGTGTGGCTATCCTTCCAAGCGAAATCACAAACCCCACAGCAAGCTCTCCCTCGCTCAACTTTACAGGTGGCATTGACTATGGTTGTGTCCTCAATCTTTGGCGTGCCGATGACGGCAATTCCGCATGGAAGTTTGTTGATCCCTCTGCTGGTTCTATGCCTTGCGCCACATTAATGTATGCCCTCCCAGGTGCGCCATACATGCACAAATTGACACCCAATGAAGGAGAAAAAGTCATTGATGTTGACCTTCAGGCAATCCCGACCTTGTCGCTGAAAGAGGATCGCATCGCCTTGGGCAATAAATACAAGTACGTATCAGGCACAGCGCCCACAAGTGAGGGCGAATATGTGTACACTGTGAAAACCAAAGGGGACAACGGAGGAGAAGAAACACTGACTAAAGTGCGCCTTATCGTAGACGCTCACATGCAGTCTCCTACTCCAATGATGAGCTGGCTGACATGGAACTGGTTTGCACATTCTATCGCTCACGATAAAATTATAGACATTGCCAAAGGCATGCAAAAATATGGACTTATTGATGCTGGTTTCAATTCCATCGTGTTGGATGACACATGGGCTAAACAAACCACCGACAAGAACGACTTGACATATGACGCCCTAAAGTTTCCTAATGGCATTACTGGCTTAAAAACCGCCCTCAAGAAAATCAATCCACAATTGAAAGTTGGCATTTACAGTGACGCAGGGTCTATGACTTGCGAGAATTATCAACCAGGATCGTACGGACATGAAGCCCAACACGTTGCGTTATTCGACTCATGGGGCATAGATATGCTTAAATATGACTACTGTAACCGTGAAGCAAGCACTCAAGTAAGTTATTCCCGAATGGGCAAGGTGATAGCCGAACTTAACAAAACACGCAAAGCCAAAGGCGAAACGCCTTTCGTGTTCAACATTTGTGAGTGGGGTAAAACCCAACCTTGGACATGGGATGCCGAAGCTGGAGGGTCAAGCTGGCGTGCCACAAGTGATGCTCGTGAAGACTGGATAGGTAACAACTCGAGACCTGGTGTGATTGGTGGCGTTGATGAAGTTCGACGTTTATGGATGTACGCTGGAGTGAACCGTTTTAATGATCTTGATATGATGTGTATCGGACTTCATGGCTTAGGAGGACCAAGCAATAATACAGCTGCACATCAACAGAATGGTGGGAAGATTAAAGGTTTGACCGATTCGCAAGCACGTACACAAATGTCATTGTGGTGCATGCTTTCAAGTCCTCTGGCTTTGACGTGTGACCTCCGTGAAACTCCTAAAGGTGAGGCGAACTCTATTCAAGACCTACCTATCCCACTGATTACCAATGCCGACATAGAAACGCTAACTAACAAAGAAATTCTTGCCATTAACCAAGATGCACTCGGACAACAGGCTGAATATATGGAGTCGCTTTCGACAGGTAAGGTGAACTACTCCAGTACGGGGTATGATGTCTATGTGAAAGATTTGACAGGTGGACGAATAGCGGTATCTGTGACTAACCGCAGTGGTTCGACGGTAGAGATACCCGCACTAAAACTCATCTATCTTTATCTCAAAGCGGATACGAAATACGATTGCCACGAAATTTGGTCGAAGACGGACATTCAAATCGAAAATGAGTTGGTGGTGGGGTCGCTCAATGCTTACGAGACAAAAGTTTATGTTTTAGCCACTCACAAGGGTGATGACACTGCTATTAAAAATATTGTAGGGTCTTTACAAACTAACAATGAAACACCTCGCTATGATCTTTCAGGTCGCATCGTGAACGAAAAATCAAAGGCGTTTCTATAAAAAATGGGATAAAGACCATTCGCCTATAACCCTGAGCATAACTCATCGCATAAGACGCAATGGAGTTCTATGAAAAACTTCATTGCGTCTTATTTTTGAAAAAGAGTGTGAGAAAAATGAAAGACTTAAATAAAATAAGGTGTGACCGTACAGTAAATACTTTACAATTTATCAAATGATGGGCAAAGATATGCCGTTGATTTTCTGATAAATCTCCAACGCATACACATCGGTCATGCCACTGATATAATCGATGACAGCCATGATGCGTGTTTCAAGGTCGGGGCTTTGTATGTCGTATTGACTACTAAAACGGCGGAGGAGCTGTTGCGAATAAAACCGTTCGGGATTTACTGCGGCTTCAATCATCGTTTCCATCAGCGTTTGCATAATTTTATAACCAGCTAACTCTACATCCAACACGGGCTTGCTGTGATAAATGCGCTGATATGAAAGTGCTGAACAATGCTTGTAGGCCTGACGTTGCGTTTCGTCAATGTGGTCGATGAGGCTCCCTTCGAACGTTCCATTCAAGATTTCCTCCTCGTTAGCAACAAAGGCTTCAACGCATTTGTTTTCCAGTTTGCCGACAGCACAGGCTCGCATATACACAACCTTTTCGTTGTTATCGGTAAGTCCCTCGTCCGCTATACGCTGTTTGATGTGCCGTTGTGTTTCTTCATCAAAGAAGCCCATCAGCAAATGTGCAGTTTCTTCAAAAGAAAGAATCTTGAGCTTATGGGCATCTTCAATATCCATAATCTCATAACAAATATCATCTGCGGCTTCTACCAAGTAAACCAAAGGATGCCGGGCATAACGTATCGGCTCGCCTGGTTGCGAAAGTTTCGCTATTTCTAACTCGTCTGCCACCTTTATATATGTTTTCTCTTCGCTGGAGAAAAAGCCAAATTTGCCGTGATTTCCTGCTAAACTGCTGGCAAAGGGGTACTTTACAATACTTGCCAAGGTGGCGTATGTCATGACAAACCCACCGATACGTCTGCCGTTGAAACGATGAGTAAGCAATCGGAATGCGTTGGCATTGCCCTCAAAGTGGGTGATATCGTCCCAAAAACGTTTGCTTAAACGTGATTGTAAGTAATTTCCAGCTCCTTCGGTGAAAAAAGTTTGTATGGCTCGTTCACCACTATGACCGAATGGAGGGTTACCCATGTCATGCGCCAAGCATGCGGCACTCACGATGGTACCGATTTGTTCAAACAAGGTTCCACGCAATTCGGGGTGTCGTTCGCAAAGCAAAGTGGAGACATCCATTCCTAAAGACATACCGACAGAAGCCACTTCCAGAGAATGAGTCAAACGGTTGTGGACAAAGATAGACCCTGGTAGCGGAAAGACTTGCGTTTTGTTTTGCAGACGCCGAAATGGCGCAGAGAAGATGAGGCGGTCGTAATCACGCTTAAATTCCGACCGATCGTCATGACGCTCGGCATGTTTTAGCTCTTGTCCGAAGCGTTTGTTAGAAATTAGAGTTTGCCACTTCATAGCACAAAAGTACAAGTAATTTGTGTAATTTGGTTCTTTTTAAGGATAAAAATGCCACATTATGGCGATTATTCGTTATTTTTGCATCTTATAATCAGCATCATACGAAGTAGAACCACTTAAGTGATGGCACGATTTCCAGATTAAATGAAGAATGAATGAGATGATACAGATAAAAGTTATCAACAAAGGACACCAGCCTTTACCAACCTATGCGACAGCACAAAGTGCTGGAATGGATTTGCGGGCAAACATAGAAGCTCCGCAGATCTTAAAACCTATGGAGCGCAAACTCATAGCTACGGGGTTGTATATCGCACTGCCCGAAGGCTATGAGGCACAGATACGGCCACGCAGTGGACTGGCTCTGAAACATGGCATAACTGTATTGAACACACCAGGAACAATCGATGCCGATTATCGAGGTGAGATAATGGTGTTGTTAGTAAACTTCTCTGACAAGGAGTTTGTTATCAACGATGGTGAGCGCATTGCTCAAATGGTCATAGCCCGACATGAGCAGGGACAATTTGTTGAAGTGACACAGTTAGACGAAACCGAGCGAGGAGCAGGAGGATACGGCCACACTGGTGTCAAATAATTGATGGTTAGACGTAAAAATTGAATAAGTTGAAAATATTGTATCAATATCATACCCCTTGGACATGGATTTTATTCATGCTTCTGTTTCTCTCGAAGCCCATGCTTGCACAAGAGAGACAAGATGAAGTTGTGACCGAAGAAGGACTGAAATCCATGCTTTGGGATGATGCTCAAACACGCTATGACTATCTATTCTTGCAAGCCGTGTGCCAACAACTCAATGGGAAAAATGACTTAGCCTTTGACTTGTTGAAACAATGCCTTGCCATTCACCCACAAGCTGCCGAAGCTTATTTCTTACAAGGACAGCTGTACGCCAAACAGCGCAATGACTCGTTGGCACTTCAAAATTTTGAAAAGGCTGCTTCACTCCAGCCAAAGAACACCGATTATCAAGAGCGAGTGGCACAATATTATATCGGTACGGGTGCTTACGAAAAAGCAATTACTGCTTATGAGCAAATCTACGAAAGCCATCATGAGCGGTCGGACGTGCTCAATATTTTGGCACAGTTATACAATCAACAGAAGGATTATGACAAAATGTTGTCAATCATAGATAGAATAGAATTGGCTGAAGGCAAAAGTGCAGAACTGACTTTGTCGAGAATGAATATCTATGAGATGCAGGGCAACAAGACCAGAGCCTATGAAACATTGAAAGCGTTGACAAAATCTTTCCCGAATGATGTTGAATATCGAGTAATGTTGGGCAATTGGCTGATGCAGAACGATAAACAGAAAAAAGCTTATCAACTGTTTGCACAAGCTTACAAGGAAGAGCCTAACAATGCCACAGTACTCGCTTCACTGTACGATTACTACAACACGGTGGGAGATAAAGACAAGGCTATCGATTTGCGAGATCGTATTTTGATGAGTAAGCAAACACCATTACAAACCAAATTAACGATGTTTCAACAGGTAATTCGTGACAATGAAGCGCATCAACGTGACAGTACAGAAGTACTCAACCTGTTCCAAAAAGTAATGAATGCCAACCCCAAGGATGCAGATATCGCCTCTTTGGCTGCAACGTACATGTACTTGAAGCACATGCCAACGGACACAGTACAGGCGGCTTTGCAGCATGTGATTGATATTGCACCAGAACAATCGGCTGCTCGACTGCAACTCTTGCAGACATATGTACCCAAAAAGAATTGGCAGAAAATCATAGAGATTTGCGAACAAGGGGCACAATTCACTCCTAACGAAATGGCTTACTACTACTATTTAGCATGGGCGCACGTTCAGCAAGATCATCAAAAACCAGCCATTGAGGCTTTAAGGAAAGGAGTGAGTACGATTAACGCCAGTAGCGATGCTGGATTAGTGAGTGAGTTTTATGCCATGATGGGCGACCTTTTGCACCAACAAGGTGAAAAAACAGAAGCGTTTGCTGCCTACGATAGTTGCTTGCAGTGGAAAGACGATAACATTAGTTGTCTGAACAATTACGCATACTTCCTGAGTGAAGATGGGAAACAGTTGTCAAAAGCCGAGGAGATGAGCTATCGAACTATCAAGGCAGAGCCTTCCAATGCCACTTATTTGGACACATACGCTTGGATTTTGTTCTTACAAGAGCGATATACAGAGGCGAAGTTGTATATTGACCAAGCTCTTCAAAATGACACGGACTCTTTGCAAAGCAGCGTTATCATAGACCATGCTGGAGATATTTATGCTATGAACGGTCAGATGCAGCAAGCATTGGAGTATTGGACGAAAGCCTTAAAATTGGCAGATAAAAGTGACAAGGCTTTCATTGAAAGAAAGATAAAACAGAAGAAATACATCAAAAAATGAAATACATCATACACTTTCTATACTTGAGTTTCGGGCTTCTCTTCATTACCTCTTGTGCATCTAAAAAGAGTATGACGAAGGAACCCGTAAAAGGAGAGATTTCTAAGCAATCCACTCAAATACCTGCAGAAGAGATGAGTAAACACCTCTTCGTGGAGAAGGTGATAGACAATGGAGTATATGCACCGAACATTGTGGGAAAAATATCTTTTCAATTAACACGTGGCAGTCAGCGCATCTCTGCACCAGGCTCATTGAAAATGCGTAAAGACAAGGTAATACGCCTGCAACTATTCATTCCATTCTTGGGTAGTGAAGTAGGTAGGATAGAATTTACACCCGATGGAGTGCTGGTTATTGATAGGATTCACAAAGAATATGTCAAAGCCACTTATGACGATGTTGCATTTCTGCGAAACAATGGGTTAAACTTTTATAGCTTGCAGGCGCTGTTTTGGAACCAATTGATGATTCCTGGCGAAAAACAAGTTAAAGCATCTGACTTAGAAAGCTTTAGAGTAAATCTAACTCAAGCTGGAGACTTTTACCCCATTACTTTAGTGAAGGGAGCTATGACCTATCTTTGGAATGCCAACAAAAACAATGGGCGAATAGCTACTGCGGTGATTAATTATGTGAACAGTCAACAAGAAAAATCTGTTCTGACATGGAATTATCAAAACTTTAAGAGTATTGGGTTGCAATATTTTCCCTCAACACAGTCGTTTACTTTTACGACTCGCCAAGGTGCAAAGACCCGTCAGCATGGAGAAGTAACGATAGCAATGGATGACCTAAAAACAGATGCTGATTGGGAAGAACGCTCCACCGTTTCCAACCGCTATCAACGAGTAGATGCAGAGGACATAATAGGAAAGCTTTTATACAGTAAATGAAACGATATCTAATTATACTTGTAGCACTGTCTTTGTCGATTTCTCTTTCGGCACAGAAGAAACGGACTCCTATTAAAAGGAAGGCAAAGACCACAACGACTACAAAGAAGACCACAAACGTCAAGAAAAAAAATAGTAAGACAGCCAAGTACTCTACGCCATCCATCAAGGGCTTAGAGAATCAACGCAGTCAAGTCCGGCGTAAAATCAAGCAACAAGAGCGTGCGTTGAGAGCAAATCAGTCGGATGTGAAGAAGCGTTTGCAAGATCTTCTCATTCTCAACACTGCCATCACGGATAGACAAAAAAACATAGAGACCATTGAGAGCGATATTCAGCATTTGGATGGAAATATCCAAATACTGCATACACAGCTCCAAACCTTAGAGGAACAACTGGCTGAACGAAAGAAGAAATATATCAAATCAATGGCGTATATGACTCGTAGCCATACGATTCAAGAAAAATTAATGTTTATCTTTTCGGCAAAAGACTTTGCGCAAATGTACCGTCGCTATCAGTTTGTGCGTGATTATGCTGCCTACCAACGTGCCCAAGGTGAAAGCTTGAAAGCCAAACAGCAACAAGTAAACGACAAACAAGCACAACTGCATCGCGTAAAAGGACAGAAGAATAACTTGCTTTGGAAAGGAAAGAAGGAAAAGGAAACACTTGAAGGTCAACAAAATGAACAGAAGCAGAAAGTAAGCAGTCTGCAGAAAGAACAAAAAACCATTCAAGTTGTCATTTCGCAACAGCGACAAAAAGATGCTGCTCTGAATGCCGAAATTGATAAGTTGATAGCCATAGAAGTAGCAAAGGCAAAGGCACGTGCCGAAGCCGAGGCGAAGAGAAAAGCAGCATTGGCAGAAGCTGCACGAAAGAGAGCTGCAGAAGTAGCCAGGAAGAAAGCTGAAGCCGAAACTGAAGCCCGTGAGAACGCACGACGTATCGCTGAAGCCAAACTGCGAGAAGAACAACAAAAAGCGCAAGCACGAGCTGCAGCCGCCGCAGCAGAGAAAGCTCGCCAAGAACAGTCCGAAGCGCAAGCACGAGCTGCAGCACAAGCTCGAGAAGCGGCTGAACAAAAAGCTCGAGAAGCTGAAGCAGCGCGTGTGGCTGCCGAACGAAAAGCGGTAAGCGATGCTGTTCGCAACAAAGAAAACATTGAAAGAGCCCAGAAGAGAGCGGACGAAAGCTTGAAAATGAGTTCTGTGGATAGAATGTTGAGTGGTGGATTTGAAGCCAATCGAGGGAGATTACCTATCCCTATCACAGGAGGTTATAGAATTGTGAGCCATTTTGGGCAGTATCAAGTGGAAGGACTCAAAAATGTGACGCTTGATAATAAAGGTATCAATATCTTAGGAAGTGCTGGCTGTCAAGCTCGCTCTATCTACGATGGCGAGGTGAGTGCCGTCATGACGTACGGAGGAACAACGGTCATCATGGTTCGTCACGGTTCGTACATTTCTGTTTACTGTAATTTGAGTTCCGTCAGAGTTGTGAAAGGACAAAAAGTAAGTACGCGGCAGGCACTCGGCACCGTAGGAAAAGATAACATCCTACAATTCCAGCTACGCCATGGCACCGCAAAACTGAACCCCGAGTCTTGGTTGGGAAGATAAGTCTTGGCTAACTTTGGCTGCATGATGTTTTTGAAGAATACAGTGCATCTACATGGGACGTCTATTCTTAACAATGAGTATTATTTTCAATTATAACAAGAAATTGATTTTAACCTGCTAAATAATGGAAAAGAAAAGTAAAGCAAGTTCCGCACACATATGTCCTCACTGTGGGAAAATACTACCTCCCAAAGTGGTGAACAGATATTATTTTAGAGGTAGAGATAGCACATCCACATGTCCCCACTGTCAACAACTGATAAAACTTGAAAAAGAGCCATTGCCTATTTATATCACCTGCTTATTTTGTTGTCTGACATTTTTAGCTACTCAGTTTTATCTTTATTATATAGGTTCTAATTCTTTCCACGCATTTCTCTTCGGTTGGTTGTCGCTTTTCCCTTTCGTAGTTTTATTTATACGTTATCGGTTGCAACGCATTCGATTTATCAAGGGTTAATATCGTAAGACTAATTTCGACCTATTTACAGAACTTTTTAACTCCAATCAACCGTAAGCATCTAACATTTTTCAATAAGTTCTTACGCAGTTGTTTCATCACTCGTTGCCACTACTGTCCGCATAACAGGCGATATGACTTACAATTTAGCACAAAAGAACGTATTTTATTGAAATAGCACTTGCAACACCGAGAGCGATTTTAGCTCTGGGAACGAAGGTACATGCAATCGATAAAACTTTAATATCATCTCAACACAACGGTTGCGTTCCTGTCTGGTAAACTTAAAAACATGCATGGAATCGTAATTCATTCGCATGAGAACGCGAATTTTAGATGCCTCACTCGGCACAATAAAATCCCCATGCGCAGGTTGATTAGGTGTAAAAACGCCATTGCGCAAATCAAAGAAATCATGACCCGTGTCGTCCTCCAAGTTAGGATAAAATCCAATAAATCGGGTCAAATGCAACATAAAAACCAAATGGAAATTGGCAAAGCCTGCTGTCGCAGCATCTAACCAATGTACACTTGTTGTTACATATTGATACAACGCCCCACTGGCTTGTTCTCCTTTCACACATTGATACAGAAATTCGGCAATGAAAAGCGAGATGGAAAGCTTCAATGCATCAAAAGGAATACTTAAATATGGATTAACCATACGCACCTCTTTCAAGCGTGGAAGACGTCCGTTGTGAAGTGCATCATATTCAATTTCTAAATGAGTAAGCGGCTGAAAAAATTGTACTCCTATGCGACCGTGCTTCGTTTTCTTGACACGGTGTATAAAAGTGACGCAACCCATTCGTTCTGTGAACAAATCCACGATCAATTGAGCATCGCCATACTTAAGTGCACGCAGTACAATTGCTTCTGTCTTTACCAACATAAATTCTGAATTTGAAGAACAAAAATACTAATTTTCATTGATTTATTAAAAAATATCCGATAATATTTGGTACATAAAGAAAATTGTCCTACCTTTGCACCCGCTAATCAAATGGCACGGTCCCTTCGTCTATCGGTTAGGACGTGAGATTTTCATTCTCAAAAGAGCAGTTCGATTCTGCTAGGGACTACTACTGAAATAAAAAGAAAATCAAAGAAGATGGCAAACCACAAATCATCACTTAAAAGAATCCGTCAGGACAAAGTTAAGACTTTGCACAATAAGTATTATGCAAAGACAATGCGTAATGCAGTGCGCAAGTTGCGTGCTATGGACAACAAGGATGAAGCTATCAAGCTATTTCCTGTAGTACAGAAAATGTTAGACAAATTAGCTAAGACTAATACCATCCACAAGAATAAGGCTGCAAACTTGAAATCAAGCTTGTCACAACACATTAACAGCCTCGGATAAGTCTATTTGAACATTGAAAATATTCAAAGGTCACATCTCTTATGAAATGTGGCCTTTTACTATTTTCTCGAAGACTTGGTATGCACATCGTGGTAATATCCACCATGTTTGGAGCCCATCAAAAAAGGTTCTGCTGCCTGATAACGAATCCGAAAAGGTGCACCCGTATAATTTCGTGCAGGACCTATCACAACAACCCAGCCATCAATAAATCCCGCTTCTCCCACTATCAAGTCGTTAGCCGAAGCCACCTCCACAGGTAAATCGCCTCGCCATTCCCACATTAATTGTTTAATTCTTTCTTCAGAACAATTAAAAATTTCATTCACCTTTAGGCGATGCCCGTCTTTTTTGCTAAATGTAGCACAATCACAAGTTTTCCAAACCACAGAATCTTGATCTGTAATGACGGATTCAAAGGTCACACAATCTTCATCCTCATAAGCTCTATAAATCTCGATGTGCCGACTCCCTTCAGGATTTGTCTCGAGATAATCTTGATAACTACGCTCTAAAACCTGAAAGAAAGCGCGTTCATCGCTCGCCTGTTCGTCTTCCACACCAACCACATCGTTGATCCAATTTCGAATACTCCTTACAGCTCCTGCCTCACCTTCTAACGGAAACTCAACAGATACTTGATAACGTTGTCGTTGAAAGCTGACCTTTTGTGTCGTGGTAAATACAACACCTGCCATTGAAGAAATGGCGAATAAACCTAAGACGAATAAAAAAGTAATTTTTTGCATCATGATTTCCACCTGCAAATTTAATAAAAATCCGATGGAAACAGCCCTCGTTTTTAGGCATTTTTAGTTGTAAAACATTTCATCAATTCCCATTAATTTCGTATCTTTGCAACAATGTACGAAGTATTTCTGCAGACAAAGAAAACTTGTCTGCTTTAAGTTTTCTTCAATTTGCAAATATAATTTTACAAGATATAAAATGGCAGAAAAACAAAATACCGAAAATAACTATTCAGCCAGTAATATTCAAGTATTGGAAGGGCTGGAAGCGGTTCGTAAACGCCCTGCAATGTACATCGGCGACATCAGTGAGAAAGGTCTTCATCATCTCATCAACGAAACTGTAGACAACTCGATTGATGAGGCGATGGCAGGCTATTGCACGGACATAGAGGTAACCATTAACGAAGATGAGTCCATCACTGTGCAAGATAATGGGCGTGGTATCCCCGTAGACCAACACGAAAAACTACACAAGTCCGCCTTAGAAGTGGTCATGACGGTACTCCATGCCGGCGGAAAGTTCGACAAAGGCTCGTACAAAGTCAGTGGAGGTCTTCACGGAGTTGGTGTGAGTTGTGTCAACGCATTATCATCTCACATGACATCTCAGGTATTCCGAGATGGCAAAATCTATCAACAAGAATACGAAAGAGGAAAAGCGCTCTACCCTGTAAAGGTTGTTGGAGAAACCGACAAGCGAGGCACACGCCAGCAATTCTGGCCCGATAAGTCCATTTTTACGACTACTCATTTCCAGTGGGACATCATTGCAAGGCGCATGCGTGAGCTTGCTTTCCTCAATGCTGGCATCCGCATCACGCTTACAGATATGCGTCCTAACGATGAAGGTAAGACACGAACAGAGGTATTTCATGCCAAGGACGGACTCAAAGAGTTTGTTCGCTACGTAGACAGGCACCGCACACACCTGTTTGATGATGTCATCTATCTCAAAACCGAAAAGCAAGGCATCCCTATTGAGGTAGCCATCATGTACAATACTGACTATTCAGAAAACATCCATTCATACGTCAACAACATCAACACCATTGAAGGAGGAACTCACCTCACTGGTTTCCGCGCCGCATTGACACGTACGTTGAAAACGTATGCAGACAGTGAGCCTACGATTTCCAAACAAATAGAGAAAGCAAAAATAGAGATTGCTGGCGAAGACTTCCGTGAAGGACTCACTGCTGTCATCTCCATTAAGGTAGCTGAACCCCAGTTTGAAGGTCAAACGAAAACTAAATTAGGCAATAGCGAGGTGTCTGGTGCTGTTCAACAGGCTGTAGGAGAAGCCCTCAGCAACTATCTTGAAGAACATCCAGCAGAGGCCAAACAGATTTGTGAGAAAGTTGTATTAGCCGCAACCGCACGTATTGCCGCACGTAAAGCACGCGAAAGTGTACAGCGCAAAAACTTTATGAGTGGCGGAGGATTGCCAGGTAAGTTGGCAGACTGCTCTAACAAAGACCCAAAAGATTGCGAAATATTCCTCGTCGAGGGTGACTCTGCAGGTGGTTCTGCTAAGCAAGGACGAGATAGATACACACAAGCAATTTTGCCTTTACGTGGTAAGATTTTGAACGTCGAAAAGGTACAATGGCATCGTGTCTTTGAAGCAGAGTCGGTAATGAACATCATTCAAAGCATTGGCGTGCGCTTTGGTGTAGAAGGAGAAGCCGACCGTGAGGCAAATATTGACAAACTACGTTATGACAAGATTATCATCATGACCGACGCCGATGTCGATGGTTCACACATAGACACCCTTATTATGACGCTCTTCTATCGATTCATGCCGAAAGTCATTGAAGAAGGACACCTTTACATCGCTACTCCACCGCTCTACAAGTGCTCATACAAGAACAAAGCCAGCGAGTATTGCTACACCGAACAACAACGACAGGCGTTCATTGACAAATACGCCAATGGCGAAGAAGACAGCAAAAGCATTCACACGCAGCGCTACAAAGGTTTGGGAGAGATGAACCCCGAGCAACTTTGGGAGACCACTATGAACCCCAAGACTCGTTTGCTCAAGCAAGTAACCATTGAGAATGCTGCCGATGCAGATGAGATTTTCTCCATGCTCATGGGCGATGACGTAGAGCCACGTCGTGAATTCATTGAAAAGAATGCTACCTATGCGAATATTGATGCATAAGTAACTCACTCCTTATTTACACGGAACATGATAAGCGTTATCATGTTCCGTTTTTTATTGAATGACAAGATAAGTCATTGACATTCACAACATCATCGTGCCGTTGATTGGTGGTAAGCTGCTTGACTCATATACAGCGCAATCGTCTTAAAGCGCACATACTCCTCACTGAGATACATATAACCTCGATAACGGGAGTTTGTACCCCATGAATTTTTCGCCTTAAAGAACACTCTGCCCTGTCTATCGTGCGCCATCCCCACTAAAACCATACAATGGTCGTCTGTGGTTTTTAAGGCTTCAAACGCGCGCTGTCGCATTTCTGCAGTCACATGAACAGGCGTATTTTCCAGCGTTGCCACACCATTGGCAAACGAAAAGCCAGGCTCACTGATGTCACCTTCCCAGCAAACAGGATGTCCAGCTTGCAACGCCTTTTTGAGATGCGTCATTAAAGTATCCAAAGGAAGATTCTTAAACGCTTGCCTAAACTGATTGTCTGGTATCTCCAACACAAACGAATGCCCATAAGGATGGTGCGTAAAACTGGTCAATGAGAGATATTCTTGAGGCAGACACACACTGTGTGCAAATTCCAAAGGCGTGTATTCGGCGTGTAAAAAGAAGACGAAGCGAGGCAAAGAGCCAAGCTCTTGGTCTAACTTATCCTCCATGAGATGCCGCAATTGACTTAGCGAGGATGCGCAAGAAGCCAAATGTCGCATTTTTCTACGCAACACATTGTAATTCACATTTTTAGCTGGGTATGAATCCTCATGTAACAAGCCGTAACGTTCAATCAAATCAAGTGTCATGGATGCAACTCCTCGCAACTGAACGGGCTTCCTTCCTCTCATAAAGAAAGCCGCTTGTGTCTGCTCCTCTAACAACTTTCTTGCCAAATAGTCGACCGATAAATCTACCGAGTCCCCCATCATCAAACGCTCAGACTCAATGGTTCCCAACATGGCGTAAAGCCAACACAGCGAACTCGCTCCTTGATATTTTACGGGAGTTGTCTTGATGAGTACATCGTCGGTAAACCTCTCGTCCACACGTGTTGGAGGAAGAGGGTGGCTACATCCCACTAAAATGGTGATGACTAACAAACAAGCTGTCCATATTCTATTCATGCGAAAGCAAAGTTAGCAGTATTCTAATGAATAACAAAGAAAATCAAGTAATTTCATATTGTAAGCGCCGCCATTCTGTATTATCGTATAAAAATCACACACATTCATGAGAAAGAAAACGAACAAATTGTAAATATAATTCAGAAAAATAAAAGTTGATTCTAGCTTCCAATTGGCATCAAAAATTGCATTTTTATCTTCGTCACAACGCATTTTTTCCGCAAAAGTAATGAGTTAATCGCGCTATAATGACTGTTTTGGCTCACTACTCCATTACCTTTGTGGTGTTATTACATTACTCTAAGCACCTTAACTCAATGCTTCAACACCTATGTTCGGCAAGTAAAAACACGAAGTGATTGATAATAAAGCAGTTAAAATACTCGCAAATTTGCGACCCAACTAACAGTTGCTCGCAAATACGCGAGTTTTGAACCCCGTAGTAAAAATTTTTCAGAAAAAAAAAGGCGACGCTATAGCCCAATTATCCATCCTTTATTGAACTGTCTCATGAACAAAACAAAGCGGTTTTGTTTTGTGATTATTACAAATAACCTTAACTTTGCAACCATGAACTATCAGCTATCAGATTTTGAAATCATGGCTCCTGTTGGCTCTCGTGAAAGTCTTGCAGCAGCCATACAAGCAGGGGCTGGTGCCGTTTATTTTGGCATCGGACAATTAAATATGCGTTCGCACTCAGCCAATCATTTTACGATTGACGATTTGCACGACATTGCCGATACTTGCAAAGCGCATGGCATCAAAACCTATCTCACGGTGAACACCGTTATTTATGGCGAGGACATTCACACCATGCACCAAATCATTGATGCCGCAAAAAACGCTAACATTTCGGCAGTCATAGCCAGCGATGTAGCTGTAATGACCTATTGCGTGGAGAAAGGTGTGGAAGTACACCTGTCAACGCAACTCAACATTTCGAACATAGAAGCCTTAAAGTTCTACGCACGCTTTGCCGACGTAGTGGTTTTGGCACGCGAATTGAACATGAATCAAGTCAAAGAAATCCACCAACAGATAGTGGCGCAACAGATATGTGGACCACATGGTGGACTGGTTCGTATCGAAATGTTCTGCCATGGTGCCTTCTGCATGGCAATAAGTGGAAAATGTTACATGAGTCTTCATGACGCTAATCGCTCCGCCAACCGTGGAGAATGCGTGCAAATATGCCGCCGTTCGTACACCGTCACCGATAACGAAACGGGCAACCAACTGGAGATAGACAACAAATATATCATGAGTCCGAAGGATTTGAAGACCGTTCGCTTCATCGATCGCATGATGGATGCAGGCGTACGCGTGTTCAAAATCGAAGGTAGGGCTCGTGGTCCAGAGTATGTGTACAACGTGGTAACGTGTTACAAGGAAGCCATTCAGTCGGTCATCGATGGTACTTTCACCGAAGAGAAGAAAGACGCATGGGACGAACGTCTGTCTGCCGTTTTCAACAGAGGCTTTTGGGACGGCTACTATCAGGGACAGAAGTTGGGCGAATGGACAAAGAACTATGGCAACAAAGCCACCGAGAAAAAAATCTTAGTGGGCAAGGTAGTGAAGTATTTCTCTAAGTTGGGCGTAGCTGAGTTGGCAGTTGAAGCCGCTGAAATTGAGGTTGGCGAACACTTGCTCATTACGGGCCCCACCACTGGCGTGATGTACTTTGACGCCAACGAGATACGCTACGAGCTACAACCCGTACCGAAAGCCGAAAAAGGTTGGCGCATCTCCATCGCTGTTCCCGACAAGGTGCGCCCTAATGACAAGCTTTTCAAATTGGTAAAAACACAAAGCAAGAGATAAAAAACAAGGAAAAAGGAGAAAGATATGACCATAAACGAACTGCAAGACGAGGTAGTAGAAGAATTTTCAGAGTTCACCGACTGGATGGACAAGTATCAGATGCTCATTGATTTAGGCAACGAATTAGAGCCATTAGATGAGCAATACAAGACAGAATCAAACTTAATAGATGGCTGCCAAAGTAGGGTTTGGCTGCAATGCGATGAGAAAGACGGCAGATTGATATTCACCGCAGACAGCGATGCGCTGATTGTTAAAGGCATTATTGCCTTACTTATTCGTGTGGTGAGCAATCACACGCCGAAAGAAATCATTGATGCAGATTTGTATTTCATCGACCGCATCGGACTTCGTGAACATCTCTCGCCCACTCGTGCCAATGGACTGTTGGCAATGACAAAACAAATGAAAATGTATGCTGTGGTGTATCAATCCAAGCTGTTATAATCATTTATCAAAAAAGTGAGAAAGCTCAAGACCATAGAAATGAACCGCTTGTCGGTAGAAGAGTTCAAAGAAGCCGACAAACTACCACTCATCGTTGTGCTTGACGATGTGCGCTCATTATATAATGTAGGGTCTGTATTTCGGTCGTGCGACGCCTTTCGAGTAGAAGCGGTATATCTGTGTGGCATCACCGCCACGCCCCCACATCCCGAAATACACAAGACTGCCCTCGGTGGAGAGGATAGTGTAGCGTGGCGATACTTTGCATCAGCCACAGAAGCGGTAGAAGAATTGAAAAGAAACGAGTATTTCGTGTATAGCATTGAGCAGGTAGAAGGTTCTACAAAACTACAACACCTCACGCTCAACCGTCATCAGCGATATGCCGTAGTGTTTGGCAATGAGGTGAAAGGTGTGAATCAAACCACTGTTGATGCGTGCAACGGATGTTTAGAGATACCCCAATTTGGCACTAAACACTCGCTCAATGTCTCGGTAACTGCTGGCATTGTTGTGTGGGAGTTCGCACGTAAAATGTTCTTGTAAACTTACGCTAACAACATTCTCCCCCAACTTTCGTCCTCTGCCATTCGCCACTCAGCTGACGAATGGCAGAGGATTTTTGAAGATTTCGTTTAATTAACGCCCAACGGGGAGCAATGTAAAGCGAAACGCCTTGTCGCCATAAACCACACGATAGGCTTCCAAAGCCTCGGCTTTGGCACTCCACGAATCTACTCCTCCTACACCAGCCATCTCACTGTTGATATAAAGATTGGTGAAAAGAGACTTTGGTACTTGTTGCACATGCCTTTGTTCCTTGGCAACACCATCGTCCAAATCTTCTACCGTATAATGCAATGCCGATGCAGAGAAAGGCTTGTCCGAGCGCACTAATAGTCCCATACCTCTTTTGTTGGTTTGCTTCCACCAACGTATGTCGCTCTTGGTACCTGTTTCTTGCGGTCGGATATATGGATAGAACTGTTCGTCTGCCGTTTGATGATAGATGCCGAAGCGTTGAGAGAACTTACGGTCAGCGTAATTCTCAATAGGACCTCGCCCAAAAAACTCACTTTGTTCCATGTCGTAAGGCAGCTGCATCACCATGCCAAAGCGCAACATGTTGGGAACATTCGCTCCTTGTGTTGTCTGTAACTTTTGTTCTATTCGCATCTCACCAGAAGGATAGATAGCATAATCTACTATCAACTGCGCCTTTACCTCGGGCATATCGTAAGTAGAGGTTACTACCTGAATTTTCTTGTCCTTACTTTTAAGTTGTTTCACCTTCATGCCGGTTAACTTCAAAGTGGGGTTACGCCACACCTGATACTTGGTGCTAAGCCCTGCACCCATATCGTTATCCGTCACTGCTCTCCAGAAACAAGGTTTTAATGTCCCCCCTTCACCCAAGTAAGAATTACCATTCACCATGTATTGGGCAAGTAAACCGGTTTGCTTATCAAACGCCACCGTTACTTGATGACTGGCAAATGTCAATTGTGCATCTTTCTTTTTGCTTATTTTCTTCAATTTCCCATACCACACAAGTGGTTCCATCTCGGGAAGTGACGTCGTACTTTTTTCTACATAATAATCTTTTACAGGAAACTGTTGGTAAGCTACTCGCTGCCCTTTCTGCATGAGAGGTTCCGGCTGCTTCAATACAAAATCAACATTGAACTGCACATCCTCATTTTCAGGCAGGCTGGTGATTTGTGCCAAATGACATGGAAGCACCACCTCGACACTTTGCTGTGGTTGCACTTGTAACTCGTTAACGGTTCCCGATTGCACCGCCTTGCCATTGGCAAGCACTGTCCACACTAACGCATAATTACTCAAGTCTCGGAAAAAATATTCGTTCTTAACCTTTATTTTCCCTTGCATCAAGTCAATTGGTTGTACCCAAATGTTCTGATACTCATAACCCAATTCGTACATATGGGGGTTGGGTACACGGTCTGGACTGATAAGTCCGTTGCAGTTAAAGTTGTTATCGCTGGGGGCGTAATCGTTATAATCGCCACCGTATGCATAGATTCCACGCTTTTTATCACGCAAAGCTTGGTCGACGAAGTCCCACACAAAACCTCCTTGGAATTTAGGATATTTGCGTACCAAGTCCCAATATTCTTTCAAACCTCCGCCCGAATTGCCCATGGCATGATTGTATTCGCATTGGATGAGCGGCTTTTGATCAGCGGGTGCAGTAGACTTTGCATACTCTTCACAAGCCTGTTGAGAACGATACATGGGGCAATACACTTCGGTGTTGGCACCCTTTTCTGCACGTTCCCAATGAATGGGACGCGATTTATCCACACTCTTAATCCAGTTGAACGCTGCCGTGAAGTTAGGTCCATCAACGGTTTCGTTTCCCATAGACCACATAATGATGCTCGGATGGTTGTAGTACATCTCCACGTTATGCTGATTGCGTTCCAATATCTGCTTAGCAAACATGGGTTGTTTTGCTGGAGAATCGTCTCCATACAGGAAGCCATGACTCTCTTGGTTGGCTTCTGCCACCACATAAAGTCCATACTCATCACACAAATCATACCACTGCGGGTCGTCTGGATAGTGGCAAGTACGCACTGCATTGATATTGAATTGCTTCATGATTTGTATGTCCTGTATCATGCGTTCTCGACTCACAACATACCCACCGTCAGGATCCATCTCATGTCGATTGACTCCTTTTATATAGATGGCCTGTCCATTAACGAGCAACTGGCTGTTTTTTATCTCTACTTTCTTGAAACCTATGCGCTGCGGTATCACCTCAACAACCTTGTTACCTTTCTTTACTGTTGTCAGTAGGGTAAAGAGGTAGGGCGTCTCCGCTGTCCACTTCTTAACGTTTTGAATGTTGAATTGCACATTTCCATGTTGCAATCCTTTGAAGTTGACCGTTTGTTTGGACACCGAAACACCATTGGCATCGAGCAAATCAAAGTCTACTGTGGGATTTCCCTTCACGTCTAAGTCAATAGATAGCACGCCATCTTTATAACCATTCTGAAGGTCTGTGTTGACTTTCAAGTTACTTACTTGCACGTCTTTATTGCGCGCATACAGGAAACAATCACGCCCCACGCCACTTAATCGCCAAAAATCTTGATCTTCGCAATATGACCCATCACACCAACGAAACACTTGGAAGGCTATTAAGTTACGTCCTTTTTTCAAGAAAGGTGTAATGTCAAACTCGGCAGCCACCTTTGAATCTTCTGCATAGCCAACATACTTGCCATTGACATACAAGTAGATGTTGGAGGTAACGCTTCCGAAATGGGCAATTACCTGTCGTCCCATCCAATTGTCGGGAATATTGATAATGCGGCGATAGCTACCCACATGGTTGTCTTTAATAGGAACCAAAGGTGGATTGTTCTTGAAATGTCCACGCCAAGCAAAGCCCACATTCACATATACGGGGTCACCATATCCGTTCAACTCCCATAAGCCTGGCACGGGCATGCTTTTCCATGAGGAGTCATCATAATTACTTAAGTAAAAGTCACTGAGTCGGTTATCGGGAGTTTCTGCATAATGAAATTTCCAAGTGCCATTGAGGGAAAGGTAGTTCTCCGATGCCTTGCGGTCACCAGACAATGCCTTTTCCACCGATTCATACGCAAAATAATTTGTGTGCAACTTGAACCTGTTTACTTCATTATCTTGCAAGTCTCGCCATTCTGTATCGGTGGTTATTCTCTGTTCTTCGATTGGAAAACCTTGACTGCTTGCTGGGAATCCCAAAAACGACAGACATCCAGCTATTAAAAGTATTTTTTTCATGTGAGTAGTGGTTAGGTATAAATTCTACAAACTATCCTAAGAGGTTAGCATTACTGCCACAAAGATAACGATTTTTTCGCTGATTCAATAGCCTTATTGATTAAAAAAAGGAAGAGACGACAAGGGACACTTGTACAATTCCTCAAAAAAAGCTACATTTGCACATCACTAAATTCTAAAAAGATGGACACCGTACGCCAAAAACAATATCCTGATTTGATGGTTGGTAAGACCATTATGTATGTGCATGGCTTTATGTCATCCGCTCAATCGGGAACGGTCAGCATTCTTAAAGATTTGCTCCCCGAAGCGAATATCATTGCAGAAGATTTGCCTATACACCCAGCCGAAGCTATTGAATTATTGAAAAAGCTGTGCCAAGAGCATCAACCCAATCTCATCATTGGCTCTTCCATGGGCGGCATGTACACAGAGATGCTGAAAGGTTACGACCGTATCGTGGTGAATCCTGCTTTTCAAATGGGCGAAACCATGCGTGACCACAACATGATGGGCAAACAAACATTTTTGAATCCACGTAAAGACGGAGTTCAAGAAGTAATCGTAACGAAATCTTTAGTCAATGAGTATAAAGAGATAACCCAACAATGTTTTCAGGCTATCACGGACGAAGAAAGGGAAAGAGTGTATGGGTTATTTGGCGATAAAGACCCACTGGTGCATACTTTTGACATGTTCTATGAACACTACCTCAACGCGATACGCTTTCACGGAGCGCATCAATTAACCAACAAGGTGGCATTTCATTATCTCATTCCCGTCATTCGATGGATTGACGACAAGCAAGAAAAGCATGAAAGACCCATTATTTACATTGATTACGAAACCCTGCATGACAGCTTCGGCAAAGCCACATCGAGCATGCACAAGGCTTATGAGATGCTCATAGAGCAGTACCAAGTGTTGATTACTGCTCCTGCACCCACGAATGAGCATACGAGTTTGACTGATGTTCAAACATGGGTAGAGGAATACCTATCTACACCAGCATACAACAAAGTAATCTTTACCAACCAAAAGCATTTGCTCTTGGGCGATTATCTCATTACGCCAACCTTAGAAAAAGATTTCATGGGTACTTGTTTGGTGTATGGTAGCGATGAATTCAAGACGTGGGAAGAACTCATTACCTATTTTAATAGGTTGGGCGGACAATAAGCCTTTCTTGCCAAAAGCGTAGAAAGGCTGCCGTAGTTTCTTTACTACGGCATTCCTAAAGGGCATCAATATTCGGTTTTGTCCAACTTCTCTGCCCAACTGTCAAAAGCCTTTCGAGCCTCATCGGGTAATAAAACTTGCATTTGTTTGTGTCGCTCAGCAGGACTCAAGGCTATCTCTTGATAAATAAAGTCGTCATCAAAACCTATACGGGCGGCATCTTTCCGATTATTGGCGTAAAAGATACGGTCCAAATGTGCCCAGTAAATAGCACCCAAACACATGGGACAAGGTTCACACGACGTGTAAATATCACATCCCGTCAAGTCGAATGTCCCCAATTTTTGCGTTGCTTTCCTAATCGCATTCACCTCCGCATGAGCCGTAGGGTCATGGTCTATCGTTACTGTGTTCGAGGCTTCTGCGATTATGTTGTCCCCTTTTGCGATGACAGCACCAAAGGGTCCCCCACCCGATAACACACTCTCTTCAGACAAGGCTATCGCCCTGCGCATAATATCTTTTTGATTCATCATTGTTATATTGTAAGGATTGCAGCCATCCTGCACACAAATATAACCAAAAATGAAAGAATAATGCCAAGATGAAGTTGATATTTTTGGTTATCTTTGCACTCCATGCGGACGATGAACGCAAACGAAACACTATTTAACTTGCACACCATGGAGGTGAACTTTTGATGTATGAACCAGACAGATACCTATATCACAGCTAAAGAGCTTTATCAGCAAGTGGGGAAAATCATTGAAACAAATGAACACTCTCCTGCACTTGTCAATAAAATGATGCATGAAACCTTGGTCTTAACGTGTGCTGCAGGTTTACGAAACAGTACTTACAGCTTTGGCGACCTACGTGCAAGGGTAGACCGTCTCTGCTCTCAATGCCAAATATCAGCCCAAGATACCCATGCCATTCATAGGATGCGGCGTCATTCGAACAGCAGTTCACGGTTATTGCCCGAGGATGTTTTGTACGATCTTCGTTCCCTTTGTGTATTTATCTCTGCAGTGTTTCGTGAAGCCATCCCTTTCTTTTTAGTGGAAAAATTACCCGCTCGTGGGCAGGAGTTACAGAAAGGATTGCGACTGGACAAACGCTACATCCGTTGCATTGTGAGACACTGGGACGACCAATATATATGGGTACTGCCAGATGGTGATACGGACGAACAGCTCCTCCAAGTGGAATACGCCAGCAAACAACAGTTTGCAGATATGTCGTATCTCCAAGAAATCCTGCGAACTGGCATGCAACTCAACCTTTTGGATTGCCAGATAGAAGAGCATCTCATTACACCTCGTCTGATTGTTGTAGAACCCGATTGCCTCATTGACATTAGTTCTCTTGCTGCTTGCTTTACAGATTATGGTCATCACCCAGCCGTTTACACGCTAAATCGCATGAGGGAGAAGCCAAATACGCAACATACCATTTTAGGAAACTTTGCAGGGTGCGCATTAGACAATATGGTTTTTGCACAGCCAGACCGTCCCTTTAGTTTGGCGGAGACTTTGAAAGAGAACTATCAAGAAAAGGCTTTGGAGTACTGCACCTGCACCACACTCAACCCAACTCTGTTCAAGACCGATGCTGCCAAGCAAGCGCAGAATATGCAACAAATTGTCACAGAACTCTTCAAGACTTATCAGCGCAACCATGCCATATTAGAACCGTCATTTGTTTGCGAGACCTTAGGCATTCAGGGACGTGTAGACTTGATGACAACAGACTTCCGATTGTTAGTAGAACAGAAGTCGGGAAAGAATATGAACTTAGAGTACAACCGCCGCAACTCACATGGCACACAGCACGTTGAGTCGCATTATGTTCAAGCGTTACTATATGCTGGGGTACTCAAATACAATTTTCAACTGCCCAACAGTGCAACCCAGATTTTTTTGTTGTATTCTAAATATCCGCTCCCTGCTGGCTTGCTTTCTGTTACCAGATTGGACATGTTGCTGCAAGAGACCATCAAGCTCCGCAATCTTATCGTGGCTACCGACATGAACGGTGCTATCGGCGGCTTTGGCAACATACTGAACCTGTTGAATGCACAAACGCTGAACACCGCAAAAAACGACACTTTCTTCTACAATCGTTACCTGTTGCCTCAGATAAAAACCATAACGCAACCACTACAGGAGATGTCTTCACTTGAAAAAGCGTATTTCTGTAGAATGATGACATTTGTTTTGAAAGAACAACTCATTTCAAAAGCAGGGTCTGCCGATGGCAATGGGCGCAGCAATGCCGACTTGTGGAGTATGCCTCTGAGTGAAAAAAGAGAAATGGGGAACATCTACACTGGGCTACACATCACCAAGAAAACACGGACAGGACAACGAGGTTTCGATGAAATCACACTCGCCGTACCCGACCAAGGTGCAGAATTCCTGCCCAACTTTAGACGTGGAGACATGGTATATCTCTATGGTTATCATCCCGATGCCGTACCCGATGTACGTCGAAGCATCTTATTTAAGGGATTTATGAAAGACATTAAAACCCATGAAATCGTGATCCACCTTGCCGATGCACAACAAAATGAAGATATCCTCTTTGTTCATCGTGATGAAGTCACACATACTCGTCGTATGCCTTTGGTGTATGCTGTGGAACATAGTGCCTCCGATGCCAGTGGTAGTTCAGCTTTTCATGCCTTGCACACGCTGATGACAACACAAAAAGATAGGCGTGATTTGCTGCTTGGTCAACGCAAACCACAGGCTGACAAAACAAGAACGCTGACGAAAAGCTATCACCCTGATTATGACGATGTGTTGCTTCAGGCGAAACAGGCATGCGACTATTTCTTATTAGTTGGACCTCCCGGCACGGGTAAGACATCCATGGCACTGCGTTATGTGGTGGAAGAAGAGTTAGCTAATTCAGATACTAACTTGCTCCTAATGGCGTACACGAATCGAGCTGTTGATGAAATTTGCAGTATGTTGACAAGTGCTGACCTTGATTATTTGCGTTTGGGCAATGAATTTAGCTGCGAGCCACGCTTCACATTTCATCTTTTGGGACAAGCCATTAAACACCATACAAAGCTCACCGACCTGCAAAGACGACTTGAAAAAACACGCATCATTGTCAGCACCACCTCAATGATGATGCACAAACCCTTCATCTTTGCATTGAAACATTTTAGTTTAGCCATCATTGATGAAGCCAGTCAGATACTCGAACCCAACCTCATCGGCATTTTGGCGCATCATTGTTCTACTGCAAACGCCACAACATCGAACGAAGAGAACAAACCCAGCATCGACAAATTTGTTCTCATTGGCGATTATAAACAATTACCTGCCGTTGTTCAACAAAGTGAAGAGGAATCAAAGGTGGACGTCCCTGAACTACTTTCCATCGGACTTTCCAACTGTCGCAACTCGCTCTTTGAACGTCTCATACATTGGGAAGAGCAACAAGGACGAACCGACTTCACGGGTATATTGCACAAACAGGGAAGAATGCATCCTGAACTATCGGCTTTTCCCAACCGCATGTTTTACTTCAAAGAGCAGCTACAACCCGTACCGCTTCCTCACCAATTGGCGGTTGATATTGGTTACTTGGGAGAGCCGAAGGACGAGACAGACCAACAATTGGTACAGCATCGGCTGCTCTACTATGCCTCTAAAAAGAGCGAAGCCATGGGGAAATCGGACAAAGTGAATATCGACGAAGCGCAGAAAGTGGCAGATTTGCTGAACCGTATCTATACTTTGACACAAAAAAACTTTGATCCTTTACGCACTGTGGGCGTTATTGTGCCGTATCGTAACCAGATTGCAATGATTAGACAGGAGATAGAGAAGACTGGCAACACAGCACTCAAAGACGTGTGCATCGACACCGTAGAGCGGTATCAAGGCAGTCAACGAGACATCATCATCTATTCGTTCACTGTCCAGCACCGATATCAATTGGATTTCCTCACGTCCAATAGTTTTTATGAGGACGACAAACTGATTGACAGAAAGTTGAATGTAGCGATAACGCGCGCACGTAAACAGCTTATCATTTTAGGCAACAAGTCCATTTTATCTGCCAATCCTTTGTTCAAAGCACTGATAGAGCAAATTCCTCATCATTTGCGTTAATAAATTTGTAATAATATTTTTTTACCATAAAAAACAAGGGATAATGCTTGCCCATCGTATATTTAAGCCTATATTTGCCAGCGAACATTTACAAAGGAAATGTAAATTATTATTCTAATATAATTAGGTAAAGTTTTTAATTGTAAAAAAGATTGAAGATGAAAAAAATGATTTTAATGGCAGTAGTACTGCTATCGTCTGTAGGTGCATTTGCACAACATGAAGTAGGTTCACTTTCTTTGAAGCCTCAAGTAGGTGTAACGGGTGCTACCATGACCGAGTTTGACAACACCAAGATGAAGGTTGGATTTGTTGCAGGTGCAGAATTAGAGTATCAAATCACTGACATTGTAAGCCTTTCTGCAGGTGCCATGTATGCACAGGAAGGTGTAAAGTTCAAGGACGGCTTTAAATTAGACTTCTTTGGCAAAGAATTTAAGAAGGAAGATACTAAGCTGGATTTAGGCTACATCAATGTTCCTGTAATGGCTAACGTATATGTTGTTCCAGGATTGGCTGTAAAATTAGGTGTTCAACCTGCATTCTTAGTTGGCAAGAACGACTATAACAACAAGACGTTTGACTTCTCTATCCCTGTAGGTCTTTCATACGAGTTTGCCAATGTCTTCATTGACGGACGTTACAACTGGGGAGTTACCAAAGCATGGGAAAACGGAAAACCAAAAAATAGTGTATTCCAAGTAACATTGGGTTACAAGTTCGGTTTGTAAGTCGAACTCCTTTCAGAAAAAGGAAAACTTATCAAGCAACCAGAAATGGTTGCTTTTTTTGTTGTCTCGCTTTCATCAACAGTACTCGAGGTGTTTTGCCAGCATATATAAGAGAGCGATGTACAGGAAAAAAGTCACAGCAACAGCAAGTCGTAAAACTGTGAATTATCTTGACAAATCGCGTTTTTTATTTTTTTGATTTTAGAAAGAAAACCAATCCGAAAGTGCATCTTTCCAACCAATTTTTGTCATGTTTTTGGGTTAAAACAACGCTTTAGCACGCTTAAAAGCACTCTTTTGGGTGGATATCTACATGGAGTTGTTGCCTTGAAGTAATGACTTAACCACCCTATCTCAATGCTTTAAGCAACGTAAAGAGCACATTGTTTTAACAAACTCTTGTGTATCAACACTTTATATTTTTAGCGTATTTGAGACCAACTAACTGTTTGATTCCAAATATTCAAATTTTAGTGCCTTAAAATATGAAATATTTTAACAAACAAGAGAGATTACTTTACGATGCCAACGATAGTACACAAATGGGCTTTCTATCAGTATCGTCAATAACGTATGGGCATAAAAAAAGGACTCCGCTGAGTCCCAATCTTTGTTAACCTTAAATCTAATACTATGAAAAACACGATGCAAAGATAGAGGATTGCTACAATATTATCAACTGTTTACGCAAACAAATATCAAAAAGTGCTGTTTTCTTGATATAAATCAATCATTATGGCTTTTTTTTATTGCATTTCAAAGCTGTTTCGATGTATAATAATTAATGTGAAAATACTTGTTTATTGAAAAAGAATCGCTACCTTTGCAAAAAGAAATAAATATAAAAGATTTGAGGAAAGAGAATTCCGACACATAAGTTGATTGTCGGAATTCTTTGTTTTATATTCCTCACGGAAAACAATTAATAACAAAAATACTTATAACGTTATGGCTTACATGTCGCAAGAAGGCTACGACAATCTTGTAGCCGAGTTTAATAGGCTCGAGTCTATCGAGCGCCCAAAGGCATCAGCTGCCATTGCAGAGGCGCGTGATAAGGGAGACTTAAGTGAGAATTCTGAATACGATGCTGCTAAAGAAGCACAGGCTCACCTTGAAGATAAGATTAACAAAATGAAGCTGACCATTGCAGAAGCAAAGATAGTGGACGTCTCTCGGCTGAGTGCTAACATGGTTCAGATTCTGTCAAAGGTAGAGATGACCAATCTAAAAACCAAAGCTAAAATGACTTACACCATTGTAAGTGAAAGCGAAGCGGATTTGAAAGCAGGGAAAATCTCTATCAAGACTCCTATTGCACAAGGATTATTAAACAAGAAGGTGGGTGATGAAGTTGAAATCAAGATTCCAGCTGGCACGATTCATCTACGTATTGACAACATCTCTATTGAATAAATTTGATAACTTATGGATATATTTTCAAAAATTGCTGCTGGTGAAATTCCAAGCTATAAATGTGCAGAAGATGCTCAATTTTATGCCTTTTTAGACATCAATCCCTTGAAAGAAGGGCATACATTAGTCATTCCACGTCGTGAAGTTGATTATATTTTTGACATGGAAGATGAGGAGTTAGCTGCTTTCCAAGTGTTTGCGAAAAAGGTAGCTAAGGCTATTAAGAGTGCTTATCCATGCAAGAAAGTGGCTCAAGTCGTTTTAGGTTTGGAGGTGCCGCATGCGCATATCCACCTCATCCCTATGGATAATGAGGGCGATGTAGATTTCCATAAAAAGGGAATTATCTTTTCTGAAGAAGAATTCACTGCTATTGCGGAACGTATCCACAGTGAATTTATGAAATTGTAAAAACATCAAGAGACCATAAGGAAATTCCTTTCAGCATCTTATCTACAACAAAAGACAATATGAAAATTGCAGTTTTCTGTTCCGCCAACGACCACATTGATCCTGTTTACTTTGAAAGAACGAAAGAGTTAGGCAACTGGATGGCTGAAGAACACCACGACTTGGTGTTTGGCGGATGCAACTTAGGACTCATGGATTGTATTGCCAAGGCAGTACACCAAAGAGGTGGCAGAACAATTGGGGTCATTCCGTCCATCATTGAAAAGAATGGAAAGGTATCAGATGCCGTAGACATAGAAATTCCCTGCGTCAACTTAAGTGACAGAAAAGAGCTGATGCTTGCACAAAGTGACATTTCGATAGCACTTCCTGGCGGTGTTGGCACCCTTGACGAGATATTTTCTATCGTTTCAGCACATTCTATTGGCTACCACCATCACGTTGTTATCTTATACAATATCAATGGGTTTTGGGATTCGCTCATTGCCCTACTGGATGATATGACACGAAGGGGAATGATTAGAGGCGACTATCACCGACAAATAAAGATAGCAAACTCCCTTGATGAAATAGCACATTTCATCAACGAGAACGCATAAAGAAACACATATCCACAAAGATTTTCTTTCTCTTTCCTATCATCGGCAGACAGAACCGACACCTTCTGTCTGCCGATGAAAGATTTATTCAAACGACTTTAATGAGTCTATCATCTGATTGATAGCACTACTAAACGCAATCGGATTCTTGATGTATTCAAAGTAGTTGGTTGCTTCTCCCGTGGTTACTATTACTGTTCCATAGTCAAAGATGCGTCCCAAGACACTCTGCCTTATCTGTACACCTTCGCATTTGCGCAACAAGAGTTCAAGCGAGTCACGCTGCACCAACCCCTTTTTGGCAATAATTCTACGGTTAGTGAGGACATATTGACGACCTCCGTACATCTTTATGCACTTCAAAACACTGATCAGAATTAGGATAAGACTTGCTGACAACTGAATTTTGAAGAGTGTTCCGTCGGTAGGAAACACCATGATAACGATTCCGAAAACAGCCCAAGACAATGCTCCCCAATAAAGAGAAGAGTGCAACTGCGGAATGTAAACAACCTGTTCACCTTCCATTAAATGTTTATCTATATACTTCATGTTATCTCACTGAAATTACTGCCGCTTCATTATCATGAGCTGACTGTCGGTGTGGTAAACATTCACCTACTCGAAAGTTATTTTCATCCCCCACTGTTGACGGCAAGTAGCCCTACTTCTATTGATGAACAACTATTTTACAATCGTGAAATCGAGTTGTCGCTTCTCAAGGTTAGCCTGTGCAACCTTAATCCGAATGGCATCTCCCAACTGATATTTATGATGATGTCTACGTCCTACTAATAGATAATTCTTTTCATCAAAATCATAATAGTCATCATCCAAGTCGCGTATAGGCACTAACCCTTCGCAGTGATTTTCATCAATTTCACAATAGATACCATAATTCTGAATGCCACTGATGTGTGCATCATACACTTCACCAAGATGCTCTCCCATAAATTCTACCATTTTATATTTGATAGAATCACGCTCTGCATTGGCAGCAATTTGTTCCATCTCCGAACTATGCTCACACAGTTCTTCGTAATATTCCTTGTTGGCACTCCGTCCACCTTGCGCATATCGGGTTAGCAACCGATGCACCATCATGTCAGGATAACGACGAATAGGAGATGTAAAATGGGTGTAATAAGGGAATGCCAACCCAAAGTGTCCTATGTTATGAATGGTGTATTTTGCCTTCATCATCGCCCTTAATGCCACCGTCTGTACCAATTTCTGCTCGTCTTTTCCCTCTACAGCGTCCATAAGTTTATTGAGACTGCGTGCCATCTCGCCCTTTGTACCTTCTGTTTTCACCTTATAGCCGAATTTAACAACAAAGTCTTTTAGGTTTTCAAGCTTCTGTGGGTCTGGCACATCATGCACACGATAAGGCAATGTCTTTGATTTCTTGTCTTTCTTTACCTTTCCCACGCTCTCTGCCACCGTGCGATTTGCTAGCAACATAAACTCCTCAATCAGCTTGTTGGCATCTTTCGAGCGCTTAAAATAACATCTGATGGGCTTTCCTGTCTCGTCTATATCGAAGTGAAGTTCTTCACTATCAAACTTCACTGCGTCATTCTTAAATCTTGCCTCACGCAACTTCTTTGCCAATTTATCGAGCATAATAAGTTCTTCGGCATTTTCTCCTACATATTTACCATTGCGTGGTTGGGGAGCAGGTTGCCCTGTTCCATCCTTAACTCCATTCTCTTCAAGAAGTTGTTGCACCTCTTCGTAGGCATAGCGACGATTGCTTTTTATGACAGTATGCACTATCCGAGTGTTTGCTACCACACCTTGCTCATCCATATTCACGATGACACTATAACAAAGTTTCTCCTCATCAGGTCGAAGCGAACAGATATAGTTACACAATCGTTCTGGGAGCATGGGAATAGTACGGTCGACTAAATAGACCGAAGTGGCACGCTTTTGAGCTTCCTTGTCAATGATAGAGCCTTCTTTCACATAGTGTGTGACGTCTGCGATATGGATGCCGACCTCCCACATGCCTCTACTCAACTTCCGAATAGACAGTGCGTCATCAAAATCCTTGGCATCTTTGGGGTCTATGGTACAGGTAAAGACGTCTCGGAAGTCCTCCCGAGTTTGCAATTCTGCTTGAGATATATCGCCTGAAATCTTATCAGCAGCCTGCTCTACAGCTTTAGGATACTTATAAGGCAAGCCATATTGGGCTAAAATAGTATTCATCTCAGCATCGTTGTCGCCTGTATCACCCAAGATATCCACGACTTGTCCCACAATGTTCTTATGCTCTGGATCGGGCCATTTGGTTACTTTGACTACCACTTTCTCATTATTTTTTCCTCCTTTGAGCTTACTTTTCGGTATCAAAATGTCGTGTACAAACAAATTTTCTTGTGTAACAAGATAAGCAATATCTTTCTCTACACGCAATTTCCCAACGAACTGATCGCGTGCTCGTGATAATATTTCAATGACTTGTGCTTCTCTGATGTGCTTTTCCCGACGTGCTAAAAGCGAGACTTTCACACGATCACCGTTCAAAGCAGACATAGAATTACGTTCTGGAACAAAGATGGGCTTATCACTTTCGTCTGGGATAAACGAATTCTTACCATTCCCCTTACGGCAAAATACACCTTCCAAAATCTGCCCCATCTCGTTGAGACGATAAGAGTTGTCAGATACTTTAGTCAAAAAGTCATCCCACGCCATCTCTTCCATGATGTCAATAGCCAACATTTTCAAAGGATGTGTGTCTAATCTCAACGAGCGAAAGATGTCCTTCAAACCAAAGGTTTGCCCGGGTTGTGTAGAGAAGAAGCCTTCCAGTTTTTCACTTAACTGTTTCTTTGACATTCGTTTCCCACCTTTTTTTCCTTTTCCCATAACGTTTTGTGTTTTATAATGATAATTGCAAATTAACAAAAAAGAATTGATAACGCACCGTTTTGTATCGAATATTTTGCATTAAATTTGAGTTTCGAAGATATTTCTGTAACTTTGCACCTTAATTATATTTATTGATGAATATTCTTATTACGGGTGCAAGTGGTTTTGTTGGCAGCTTTATTGTCAGCGAAGCCTTACAACGAGGTATGGAGGTATGGGCGGCTGTGAGGCCTTCTTCTTCACGTGAATACCTCCAAGATAAGCGCATCCATTTTATTACACTCGACCTATCATCTACCGAAACATTGGTCAAACAACTCAAAGATTATACATTTGACTATGTGGTTCATGCCGCAGGAATTACGAAGAGCGTGCATGCAGAAGATTTTTTCAAGGTAAACACCGAAGGGACAAAACACCTTGTTGATGCCCTACTCCAACTTCGCATGCCCATGAAACGGTTCATCTACCTCAGTTCATTAGGCGTATTTGGTACCATCAAGGACACGATACCTTATCATGAAATCAACGAAGACGATGTTCCAAAACCCAATACTCATTACGGCAAAAGCAAATTAGCAGCCGAACAGTATCTTGATCGCATTGGTAACGATTTCCCATACGTCATTCTACGTCCTACAGGCATCTATGGTCCACGCGAAAAAGATTATTATCTGGTCGCCAAAAGCATCAAAAATCACATAGATTTTTCAGTAGGTTTTCAACGCCAAGACCTCACTTTCGTTTACGTTCTCGATGTAGTTCAAGCGGTTTTTTTAGCCTTGGACCGAGGTATGAATGGTCGTAAATACTTCATTACAGATGGGAAAGTGTACCAATCTAATGCGTTCAACGACCTTATCAGAAAGGAATTGGGCAATCCATGGTGTCTACATCTACATACACCAATATGGTTATTGCGCCTCATCGCCAATCTTTGTGAATACTTGGGAAAATATACAGGCAAGGCAACGACGCTGAACAAAGACAAATATAACATCATACGCCAACGCAACTGGCGCTGTAACATAGAACCAACCATGGACGAATTGGGGTATCACCCACATTATACACTGTCCGATGGCGTGCCTCAAACGATTAAATGGTATCGGGAAAATCAATGGTTATAGCCCCCTTTTCCTGCTTATCTTAAAGAACTGAATCAAAATGAACTATTTCATTTCTGACTTTTTCACACGAGAAAAGAAACCCGTACGCGGACTGTTACCCATAGAGTGGGCTATGTTTCTTTACATGGGATTCACGTTTCTCATGATTTTGTTGACTTATACCAAGTTGGTGAACCCACAGTCAATGCTCATAGGGCGTGTCCAAATTGCCATTATTACCATGGCTTTATGGGGAGTCTACCGCTTGTTGCCCTGTCGGTTCATCAAGGTGATACGCTCCTTCGTACAAATGGGGTTGTTAGTGTGGTGGTATCCCGACACCTACGAGCTTAACAGAGTACTCCCAAACCTTGATCATCTCTTCGCCACTTGGGAGCAACAACTCTTCGGAATGCAACCTGCACTGGCTTTTGTACATCACTTCTCCTCGCCCATCATCAGCGAATTGATGGATATGGGGTATGCTTCGTACTACCCCTTGGTAGCAGCTGTGCCTCTTTTCTACTTGTTTTTTCACCGAAAAGAGTTCCAACGAAGTGCCTTTGTCCTCACTGCCGCATTCTTTCTCTTTTATGCCATTTATGTATTGCTGCCCGTTGTGGGTCCTACCTTTTATTTCAAAGCCATCGGACTCGAACAAGCAGCAAAAGGAGTCTTCCCTCCTATGTACGATTATTTCAACTTTCATCAAGACTGTTTGCCCAGTCCTGGATACCACGAAGGCTTCTTTTATCATCTTGTAGAGGATGCCAAAGCCGCTGGCGAGCGTCCCACAGCCGCCTTTCCCAGCTCTCACGTAGGCATTTCTACCATCTGCCTCCTGCTCATAGGTCATACCAAAAATAGGATGTTGCTCTACATCATGCTTCCTTTTTACCTCTTTTTGTGCATGGCGACCGTGTACATTCAGGCACATTATGCCATTGATGCCTTTGCTGGTCTCATCACAGGAGTGCTTTTTTACTATTTTTTAATGTATATCAGTAGGAACATGAAGGGGTAGCTCTACATGCACTTTTGTCCTAAAAAATGACTGAAATTTAACACTTCTACACTCCTCATTCTACACAAAAAAATGGGTTATTTGATGTAAAATAAGGAGTCATTTTTCCTGTTTTTATGAACAAAATCTGCTAAAACATGCATTTAATGGCGCTATCTCGTGTTTATAACACTGCTGAAAGCACCATCTAACGGTGTTATCTCCATGAGTTAATGAGCTTAAAGCATTGCTTTAGGTGACACGAAAAACAGAAAAAAAAACTAACTTTCTGATTATCAAGCAAGAATAAACTTCTCCAATACTCGCATATTCAGCGCCACTTCCCCACTTGCTGACAAATACGCGAATTATGGAGAGGCACTTGTAAAGATAATTCAGCATGAATTTGCTTAAAAATAGAAGCTGATAAGTACCAAATACTGAACACAACCATATCAAAATTATTTTGTACCTTTGTACCCTAATGACAAAGACAATGAAAAAACTTTTTATAGAGACGTATGGATGCCAAATGAATGTGGCTGACAGTGAGGTAGTAGCATCGGTCATGCAAATGGCTGGCTACGAACTTTGCGAACAAGAAGAAGAGGCTGACGCTATCTTCTTAAATACATGTAGTGTCCGCGAGAACGCTGAGAACAAAATATACAACCGCTTAGATGCCTTGCATGCAGAACGCAAGAAAGGTAGAAATCTTATTTTAGGTGTGTTAGGCTGTATGGCAGAGCGTGTGAAAGACGACTTGTTGAACAATCATCATACTGACTTGGTGTGCGGTCCTGACTCGTATCTGAACTTGCCCGACATGATGGCGCAAGCCGAGACAGGCAACAAGGCTATTGATATAGAACTTTCAAAAACAGAGACCTACAAGGATGTAGTGCCTCAACGCCTGATGATAGGCAAAGTGAGTGGCTTTGTGAGCATTATGCGTGGTTGCAATAACTTTTGTCATTATTGCATCGTTCCTTACACGCGCGGCAGAGAACGGTCGAGAGATGTCGAGAGCATCCTGCGCGAGGTGCGTGATTTGCGCGACAAGCATTACAAGGAAATCACACTCTTAGGACAAAACGTGAACTCATATTGCTTCACTGTTCCCGAACGACAGTTGGACAATGGAGAGACTATCGCTGCCCACACCATTGACTTTCCACAACTGTTGCGCCGTGTCGCCCATGAAGTACCCGATATTCGTATCCGTTTTACCTCATCGCATCCCAAGGATATGAGCGACGACACTTTGCGCGTCATCGCCGAAGAGCCCAATGTATGCAAGCATATCCACTTACCAGTACAAAGTGGCAGCGACAAAATTCTAAAGCTGATGAACCGCAAATACACAGTGGAATGGTATATGGATCGCATTCGTGCCATACAACGTATCATTCCCGATTGCGGCATTTCTACCGATATATTTGTAGGTTATCATGGTGAGACAGAAGAAGACCACCAACTATCGCTCCAATTGATGCGCACCGTGGGTTACGACTCCGCCTTCATGTTCAAGTATTCTGAACGACCAGGCACCTACGCCTCGAAACATTTGCCCGACAATGTACCCGAGGAGGAGAAGATTCGACGCCTCAATGAGATGATACATCTACAAACCGAACTGAGTGCCATCTCTAATAAAAAGGATGAAGGCAAAGAGTTTGAGGTGTTAGTAGAGGGATTTAGCAAGCGTAGCAGAGAGCAACTCTGTGGCAGAACAGAGCAAAACAAGATGGTGGTGTTTGACAAAGGCAAGCATCACATTGGTGAAACGGTACGTGTGCGCATCATGAGAAGTACCTCGGCAACCCTGTTTGGAGAAGAAGTTACGAAGTAGTGGGCGACGCATTGAGCGGTGAATAAGCAAGTCACCAAATGCTATCGGCACAGCAAGTAAGACCTTTAACAGTGTTCTATCTTACTCGCTGTGCCGATAAACTATACAAGAAATACGGGATTATCTATTCAATTTCCACGTTACACCATCCTTCGTATCTTTCACTTCGAAGCCATTAGCAGCCAAGGCATCACGTATTTGGTCGCTGGTAGCCCAATCTTTAGCCTGCTTAGCCTTTGCCCTTAACTCAAGCACCATGTCTACCACCTTTCCGTATGCTGCTTCACGAGCATCGTTGTCGTTGCCTTGCTCATTTTTAAGTCCTAACAAGTCGAAAGCAAACAAGTGCATCACTTCTTTCAATTCGTCTAAATCTTTTTGATCAATGCTGCCTGTGTGGTCGAGCAAAGTGTTGATGATGTGGCACGCCTCGAACAACTTACTAATGACAACTGGTGTTTGCAAATCATCATTCATGGCATCATAGCACTGTTGGCGCAATTCGGCAACAAACTTATGTGTAGTCTCATCCGAGGTTGCCACTGCTTGCAAACGTTCCAAATCGTGTACACCATTCATCAAACGCTCTAAACCTTTTTGACTTGCTTGTAATGCCTCGTTGGAAAAATCTACCGTTCCACGGTAGTGAGCCGACAGGATGAAGAACCGAATTGTCATGGGTGAATAGGGCTGTTCCAAACTATCGTGCTCGCCGGTAAAGAACTGTTCGAGCGTGATGAAATTGCCCAAGCTCTTTCCCATCTTCTTCCCATTGATAGTAATCATGTTATTGTGCATCCAATAGCGCACCATCTGGTCGCCTTGACTGGCTACAGCTTGCGCTATCTCACATTCGTGATGTGGGAAGACAAGGTCCATTCCCCCGCCATGAATATCGAAATGATTGCCCAAATATTTACGCCCCATGGCGGTACACTCACAGTGCCAGCCGGGGAAACCATCGCTCCAAGGACTGGGCCAACGCATGATATGTTCGGGCATGGCACGCTTCCAAAGGGCAAAGTCTACTTGATTGCGCTTCTCGCCTACACCGTCCAACTCACGGCTGTTATTGATGACATCGTCCAAGTTTCGCCCAGAAAGAATGCCATAGTGATGATCTTTGTTATATTTCTCAATATCAAAATACACCGAACCGTTGCTCTCGTAAGCATAACCATTGGCAAGAATTTGTTTTACCAGTTCCTCTTGCTCTATGATGTGACCTGTGGCATGCGGCTCGATGCTTGGAGGCAGCACGTTTAGGGCTTCCATAGCAGCATGATAACGATTGGTATAATGCTGCGCTATCTCCATAGGTTCCAACTGTTCCAAGCGAGCTTTCTTCTCAATCTTGTCGTCACCTTCGTCGGCATCGTGTTCCAAATGCCCCACATCAGTAATATTACGGACGTAGCGCACCTTATACCCAAGATGCTTGAGATAACGGAAAAGGATGTCAAAAGTAATCGACGGACGGGCATGTCCCAAGTGCGGATCGCCATAAACAGTAGGGCCACACACATACATACCAACGTTGGGGGCATGCAAAGGCTCGAAGAGTTCCTTCTTACGTGTCAGGGTATTATAAACAAAAAGTTTCTGTTCCATAAGTCTATCAACATAGTTAGCTGTTGCAAAGATACAGCTTTTAGACAAAAGAACGATAGGATTTGAACATAAGAGTGAAAAGAATTCTATTTTTCTCTCAAAGAAAAACCATGAGAGAAAAAGAAGAAGTACTGCTACAGAGTGTCTTTAGCAATAATGCCGTAATGGATGAGTGCCTCTCGAACTCCATGCTCGTCTACAGAAGTAGTGATGTAATCGGCAGTCTGCTTTAATTCAGGTACGGCATTTCCCATAGCTACCCCTATTCCAGCCTTCTGAATGATAGTAATGTCGTTGCCTCCATCGCCAAAAGCCATCGTCTCATCGAGCGAAAGTCCCAAATAGTTGACCATCGCTTGCAAGCCTTGTCCCTTATCAGCAGAAAGGGAAGTGATGTCGGTAAAAGCAGGATGCCAACGCCCCGACTGACATGTGGGAAGCTTGCTCATCAGGTCTATTTCTTGCTGTTGCGTAATAAAAGGGCTTAATTGTAAAATAGGCTCTTGTAAGACTACATCCTGTGATACCGCTTTGTCTATGCCCTGAACCTTAAGAAGCTCTAAGAAAACTTGGTTGAACGTTTCATCTTGCTGAAACACACATAAATGTTTGGTTCCCACCAAGACACAGCAAAACTGCTGTTCTATAGCTTGCGCAATGACAAAGTCAACGCTCTCTCGAGGGATGGCGTGCTGGCATACATCGTGATTTCCGACAAAACAGTAAGCGCCATTGGTGGTGATGTAGCCGTCTATCAAATGTTGAATGGAACCGAGAACCGTGATTAACGACAACGGTCTGCCTGTAGAAATATACACTTGTACGCCGTTAGCCTTTGCCTCCTCTAATGCCTGTACCGTGGAGGTAGGTATTTGGTGGTTTTGAAAACTAACCAGTGTGCCATCAATATCAAAAAACAACGCTTTTATTTTATGATTCATACGCAGATTTCTTTTCCTTGGTTCAAAGTGAATGTTGCTCCTTTGCCCAAAACAGTGATGTCTATTATTGTCTTTCTACAAAGGTACGATTATTAAAAAGGGGAATAAAAAATATTTCGTTAAGATTCAATAATCAATCCCTTAAGGTGATATTTGTCAAGAAAATATGTATCTTTGCGTTTGCTACAATGCCGAAAACCGAAGAATAGACATTTCCTAAGAATATGAAACAAATTATCAGTCATCTTACAGACAACGACGCCTATACTTTTAGTTGCCAATATTATATTTTACAAAAATATCCTCGTGCAGAGGTAGAATACAACTTCTTTGACCGTAACGACACCATTTATCCAGAAGGATTTGCAGGGTTGGTGGAAGAACAACTAGGCTATATGCCGCAAGTCATGATAACGCAGGAGGAGATTTCGTTCATGAAACGTAGGATGTACTACCTTCCCGAATGGTATTTTACGTTTCTTCGTGGTTATCGATTCAATCCTCACGAAGTAACGGTAACGCAGGACGAAGCAGGACATTTGCAAATCACAGTGCGCGGCAAATGGTATTCAGCCATTATGTGGGAAATGCCTATCTTGGCTACCATATCCGAGTTGATGCACTATCTACATGGTAATTTTGAGAGATACGACTTAGAAACGGAACGAAAAAGAGCCATAGAAAAGACAAGGGAGATATTGAAAAATGGTATTGTCTTAGGGGATATGGGTACTCGGCGCAGGTTCTCATTCGACCATCACGACATGGTAGTGAAAGTAATGAAAGAGACTTACGAACAAGGGGGCTATCAAGACGAGGCTGGATATCACAAATGGACAGGGAAGTTGACAGGAACAAGCAATGTGTATTTGGCAATGAAGCACGATTTGACGCCTATCGGAACCATGAGTCATCAACTGATACAATTTGAAGAAAACATCAGTGGTGTCTTTGAATGCAACTTTAATGTCATGAAAAAATTTAGTGACGTCTACGATGGCGATAATGGTATTTATCTATACGACTGCTTTGGCGATAAAGTTTTCTTCAATAATCTATCCAAACGCATGGCTATGATGTTTACAGGACTGCGTGTAGATAGTGGTGACGAGCAAGAACAGACAGAGAAGATTATTGAGAAATACAAGAGCTTGGGTATCAATCCTAAAACCAAGCAAGTGGTGTATAGCAATGGACTCGACATCAAGAAGGCAATCAAAATACACGAATATGTCAATGGCCGCATACAAGACAGCTATGGTATGGGGACTTTCTTAACCTGCGATGTGGAGAATGCGGAACCAATGAATATTGTTGTGAAACTAACAAAGAGCCGAATTACAGAAAAACGCGAATGGCACGATTGCGTAAAACTGTCGTGCGATAAAGGTAAAACGGTAGGAAATCCTGAGAAGTGTGCCTATCTCCTCAAGCAATTAGCGTAGCCAAGAGGTCTATATAAATGGAAATGGTACGGACGGTGCTGTATCAGAAGTGCTGAACAGCACCGTCTTATCAATGAAACGATGTGTATTATCCCTGCTTCTTGAGTTGGCTGCGATACATACCATCTACAATGCTGTCTGCCAAACTGATGTTAGGAACATATATAGCATCGCATTTTAAGCCGCTGGCTACCATTAGAAAGATTTCTGCTGCTGGTATGATAACATCGACCCGGTCGTCTTTCAAACCATATTTTTCTTTCCTTTCTTCCTCGTTGAGTTGAGCAAGTTCTTGGTATATCTCCTTTAGTTCACTCACTTTTATGACCTTCTCGTCATTTTTATTGTGCGTCAACTTGAAGAGTTTATTGATGTTTCCACCCGAACCAATGATTTGCGCACCAGGAAACTCTTCAGCATACATGTCCAGCATACCGCGCATTTGATACTTGGTAGCATTAGTTACTTTTCCACTGAGCATACGCAAGGTACCGATATCGAACGAATGACTCTCCGCTAACACCCCATCATGCAGCAATGAAATTTCGGTGCTACCTCCTCCGACATCTACATAGGCATAGCTACCACTATTGCTATTGGTTTGCTCAATCACGTTATTGCACAGCAAACGCGCCTCTTCTTCTCCTCGAATAATTTCCAGTTTGATGCCTGTTTCCTGCATTATTGATTTCATTATCTTTTTGCCATTCTCTGCATCACGCATTGCTGCCGTTGCACAAGCACGATAATCATCCACCTGATTCAATAACATAAAATGCTTAAAACCTTTCATCATGTGCATCATCATGACTTCGCGCTCTTTTGAAATCTTGCCTAATGTAAAGACATCTTTACCCAAACGTAGCGGTACACGGATGAATAGGACGCGTTTAATGCGGTCGAACTCGGGCGCATTGTCATCAAATCGCTTGATTAGTAAGCGAGCACCATTCGACCCTATATCTATGGCAGCGTATGTTTTTGCTTTCATTATTTTTAAGTTTTTAATTATTCTACCTCATTATTTTCCAGCTATTAAGCCTGTTCTTGCTCATTTTGATAAGCTCGAAACAAAGCTTCTTGCGAACGGAAAGGCTGTTGCTGGTCAGGAATAGATTGAATTTCATTGGTTCCAAACCCATCTACGATTCGCCCATTAGCAGTATCTTGCATTCCGTATTCAATGGTACGTAATAAATCTTGCTGCAAATCATCGTCATAAACGGGAGACATAACCTCTATACGATTAATCAGATTTCGGGGCATCCAATCGGCTGAGCCTAAAAAATAACGTGGCTTACCACCATTGCAAAATATCAAAATGCGGGAATGTTCTAAGTATCTATCAATAATTCCTATAATCTTTATATTTTCACTAACTCCTTTTATTCCAGGTACCAATGAGCAATTACCACGAAGAAGAATATCAATTTGAACACCAGCTGAAGAAGCTTCATACAATTTTTCAACGATATCAGCATCTGTGATGTGATTGATTTTGATTTTAACCCAAGCCTCAAGTCCTGCCTGCGCATTCTTCATCTCGGTATCTAACATCCGAATAATACGCGTCTTCATCGAGTTGGGTGACACCATCAGCTCTCTGAACCGTACTTGTGAAAAAGGTTTGTCTATAAAGCTAAACACCTTTTCAACCTCATTGACTATACGTGGACGGGCGGTCATCATGAGATAATCGGTATAAGTCTTGGCATTACCCTCGTGGAAGTTACCTGTACCCACACAAGCGAAGTTCCCTGATTTGGTCGTGATATGCAACAATTTGGAGTGAATCTTTAGTCCTTCCACTCCAAAGATAACATTCACGCCCTCCTCTTGCATTCGTTTACTCCACTTGATATTACTCTCTTCATCAAAACGAGCCAACAATTCGACGACTGCTGTGACCTTTTTACCGTTTTGTGCTGCACAGATTAAGGCCTTGACCACTTTAGAATCTTTTGCCAAACGGTAGAGTGTCGTCTTTATTTCCTGAACCTCTGGGCGCAACGCTGCCTCTCTAAGCAGTCGAATATATCCATTAAAAGAATGGTAAGGAACATGGATAAATCGATCTTTCGCCTTGATAAGGTCAAAGATACTGTCATCTGACAAGAATTCTGGCTTCAGTATTCCTGGCCATTTGGGATAACTAAGTTGATTGTGACCAAATGAAGGAAAATCCATTAAGTCCTTATGATTTTGATATCTGCCCGCAGCTAATTGTGTGTCCAACTCTTTTATATTCAAGCGATGCATCATTTTTTTCTTTAAATCTGAAGGCATGTTCTTATCATAAACCAATCGAATAGCCTCTCCTCGTTTCCTGCTGCTCACTCCTATAGCGATGCGTTCCATGACTCCATAATCAGATTCGTTATCAACCTCCATCTCTGCATCCTTTGTGAACTTGAAGGAATAAGCTTCATACGTACAGCCTTTTATCCCAATAAAGACAAGTGGCAAACAATAACGAATGACATCGTCAAGGTACATAAAGTTGTCATAACCGTCGGAAGATGGTATTTTGATAAAACGCCCATAGATGCGATCGGGCACTTTAATGATGGCATACTTTGGCTTATGGTTCCCTTCCTTGGTTTGCTTTACCATTAAATAAATTCGATTGTCTTCTAACACGCTGATATCATCTATCTGTGAGAGCCATATAGGATTGGTTGAGCCATTCAACTTATCGTAATAAAACTCGGTCAGGAAAGTTTTTTGCTCCTCGTTGAGTTGTGTATCGTCAAGCAATCGGATATGATGTGTTTTCAAATCGTCAAATACCTGATTGATGACCTGGGTATATTCTCTGTTGTATTCTTCGTTCAGACGGTTAATCGTCTTGATGGTTTTCTTGATTTTCTTTTCGGTTTGAGTCTCAATTCTACCATTATCTAAAATCTTATTGAGAGAAGCTACACGCACTCGGAAGAACTCATCCAAGTTATTTGAATAGATACCAAGGAATGAAAGACGTTCTAACAGAGGCACATGTTCTTTTTGTGCTTCTTGTAAGATACGATGATTAAAGTACATCCAACTTACATCACGCTCAACATAGCTGTGATTCTTATTATTTTTCCGTGTTGTCATAAAGCAGTCTTGATTATTATTGGCGATGAAAATTACAAGAGAGAAGCTTATTCTTCCGAGGCTTCAACATGTTTGTCTCCCTTTTTCACATTCTCCATTACAATGTCCTCTAACTCTAAAGGTACATGGAGCTGTTTAATATAATGTTTGGAAGCCCCCTCTGGAACAATGATTTTCTTGAGCGACTCACAGTTAGAAATGGTCGTACGAGCAACATGCTCTACTACTCCAAAAAAGGTAATTTTCTTCAATTTGTCGCATTCCGCAAAGGCATGTCCTTCAATGGTGCTTACTGATGCGGGTATCACGATTTCTTCGAGACTATCACAGTCAGAAAAAGCATCACTCCCTATAGCTTTTACTGTGTCAGGAATGACAACTTTTTTAAGGTTTCGACGACGGGTGAAAGCAAAATCCGAGATTTGTTCAACGGTCTTCGGAATGATGACCATGGCTGCATCCGTTAAGCATGCAATGAGCGTTTTCTGATCAGCTGAGTACAACAATTTGTTCTCAATCACGAAATGAGGAGATTGACAATCTACTACATGACTATTGAGATCGATGAAAGGATTGTATCCAAGAGTTTTTACAGATGCAGGAATCACCAATTTTTTCAATGACATACATCTGGCAAAAGCCTCATTACCAATTCGAGTAACGGTCTCTGGTATCTTTATCTCCTCCACATAAGCACATCCCCAGAACGCATTATCATCAATTGTTTCAGTTCCTTCAGGGATTTCGTAGACACCTTCTAAGGTCTTTGATGCCATAATGACACGCTTTTGTTTCTTGGAATAGAACACGCCAGCCGCATCCTCCTTGGCTCCTGCCATTTTTTTCAAGGCAAGATTTAATACCAAATTCTCGAATTTATCCTCTCTATTTAAGGTTTTCTTGAGGACATCCTTGATGAGTTTTTTATTCTCTTTCATACAACGATACAATTAGTTTGTTGCAAATTTAAGATATAATATCGAAATATTGTTGTATTGCTTTTTACAATTATATTACATTTTTATGTGACTATCGTTATAAATAGGATTCTTTCAATTGATTGTTGTGCGCAACCGCTTATCTTTTGTCATAAAAATGTAACAAATTTATCACCTCAATAAAAAAGTTAACATGTAATTTTGTGGCAAAATAAGCATCACTCAACTCAAATAAATCATGAGAGCCCTGAAACTAACGATATGGATGATACCCCTCTGCTTGTCTGGCTTTTCGCAGAACACGAATGACGTAGATTACACGCCCCATATTCACGGTACTTTTAGAGGTAAGTATGAGTACCAACCCCAAGACCAAAAAGGCAGATTTCAAGTGCGTACAGCTCGGTTTAGTTTATCTGGTAACGTAGCAAACAATGTATCTTACAAAACCGAAATAGACCTCTCTGACAAGGGTCAAATTAGGATGTTGGATGCCTATACCAAGATAACACCCTTAGAACGTTTGCAAATAACGATTGGACAAATGCGGGTTCCGTTTACGATAGATGCACACCGGTCACCCCATCAACAGTATTTTGCCAACCGATCGTTCATTGCTAAACAGGTGGGCGATGTGCGCGATGTGGGCTTAACAGCGGGATATAATTTTAAGATGTTCTTCCCTATGCGACTTGAGGTCGGTATCTTCAATGGTTCGGGACTGACACATCAAGTAGATTTTTGGACGAATGAAATTAATTTCTCCACCAAATTACAAGCGTTTGTCGCAGGAAAATGGAACTTCACACTTAGTGCTCAAAAGATTAGTCCAGCACATTTAACTGTCATGATGTACGATGCAGGGATGTATTATCATGCTCATGGTTGGCATGCTGAACTGGAATATCTTCACAAGACGTATGCACACCAGGCTTTTCATGATGTTAATTCTGTCAATACCTTTATTAATTACGACGTTCCACTAAGGAGATGTTTCTTTACAAAAGTGTCTCCTCTTATTCGTTATGATTATATGTCCGATCATAGTGATGGGTTCCGCTATAAGAATGGTGTGAAAGATGAAAACGGAACACTCATCATCAACGACTATAAACGTTCGCGTCTCACTGGTGGTGTAACATTAAGCATCGACAAACCCTTTATCTCAGATATCCGTTTGAATTATGAAAAGTACTTTTATGAGCAAAATCAGTTCGCAAAAATGTCAGAAAAAGATAAGTTTGTCATTGAAGTGATGACTCGATTCTGATACTATGATGAACATCACACTATCCTACCAACAATGGGGAATATGAACAAATCGTATCATATTCCCCATCACTATTATAGAAAAGAGCAAAGGAATCACGCTGGAACCCAAACGGAAACATTCCCTGCTGGACATGTAAAATTACCCCAGCCATTTTCGTCAATTTGAATTTTGTGATCAAATCGACCCAATAAATCATAGAAATACTGTCCTGCGTAAGCCTTTCCAACTTCCATAGGTTTTTCGTATTGATCTTTATTACTCATCACAACGGCACAGCCTCGGTTAAACCCGTCACCTTCACGAGTCCACCCTAAGCAATTTGCATCTTCAAAATAATCGCGTTGTAATCCATAAGCATTCTCCTTGCGAGCTTTCATCAACCCTTCGATACCATCCACCTTATCCAAGAATATCTCATATTCTTGACCGTCATTTCCTGTGTCTTTGTAATGAGCACCAAACAAATCAGGGTAGAAAACACAAGGATAGCCATCTTGTCGCAACAAGATAAGGGCGTAAGCCAACGGCTTAAACCATGGCTCTACGGGTGCCTCTAAGGCTTGTAAAGGTTGAGTGTCATGATTAGCCACCACTGTAACAGCCTTATCTGGACGTGCAGAAACCAATGTCTCATCGAAGATTCGACGTAAATCATACGAATCTCCACTCTTTGAAGCAACATGGAAGTTTTGCTGCAGAGATGCGTCAAAAAGGCTCATACATTCTTCGGTAGCTTTTAGATACTCTAACATTAACGGCAATAAGCCTGGCGTCCAATACTCACCAACAGCAAAAATATTTTTTCCCGTGTTCGAACGGAGTAAAGTCAACCATTCTTTATAAAACTTGGGAGATTGATGTTTCACAGCATCCAAGCGCACACCATCAAAGAATACTTGATCATGATACCATTTTCCCCAATCATTAAGTTCCTTTCTTACATAGGGATTACGATGCTCTATGTCATTGTACATCAAGTAATCGTAGTTACCTTTCTCATTCCCTACTACAGATTCCCAGCCGTCTCCATGGTCATTGATGATTTGAAAGATACCTTTATCTTCTCCCACTGCATAATCAACACCAGAGAAACAGGTGAAATCCCATTTGAAATTAGAATATTTATCCCCTCGACCTGGGAAGGTAAACTTCGTATAACTTTCAATTTCATAGGGTGCCGAAATGTTCTTCTGACGATTGTTAGGATCAACTTTTACCACATGGAAATGCTCTGTCTCATCTCCTCCTGCCTTATGATTCAAGACGACATCAACCATTACCGCAATCTTTTTACTCTGCAAGGTTTTGCAGGCATCAATATATTCGTCTTTCGTACCATACTTGGTGGGAATACTTCCTTTTTGGTCAAACTCTCCTAAGTCAAACAAATCATAAGGGTCATACCCCACAGAGTTAGCACCTCCTGCAGCTTTGTAAGCTGGTGGAAACCACACCATGGTAATACCTAACTTCTGGAGCTGATCAGAAATTTTCTTCATGTGCTTATAAAACACTCCGTTCCCTTCTGTATACCAGTGGAAACCTTGCAAAATTGTTTGATTCATATTTTTATTTCTTTGTGTAAAACCAGTACTTCACAAGTTTCAAATCATGAATTTTACCGTTTACGATTGAATTATATCCTTGCTATTTTAATGCTACTATCGCCTTCTAATAAGCGAAGCTTTTCTTTCAAACTTTATTCGTGATAGGTACATATAAAAAGTGTATCTTTCGTCAGACTGTGGAGTTGTGGTAGCAACGCCATAAGTCATTAACGAAAGATACACTTCGTTTCTTCATATTGTTCAAATGCTATCTGCTTTTTATACAGCAATCGTCTTTCATTTCAACCACAACTAAAAGCAGAAAAATCGACAAGTGATAGAGCAAAACTATCTCCCTGTTTTTCCTGAAGATTTACTCTTTCGTATTTTCAGGTGCTTCATCAATCAAGTCCATGAACTGATCAAGCTTCGGTGTGATGATAATTTGAGTACGACGATTACGCTGTCTACCCAACTCTGTATTATTGGATGTCAATGGATTGTACTCCCCACGTCCTCCAGCGGTCATACGTTTAGGATCCACACCATAGTTCTTTTGCAAGTATTGCACCACACTTGATGCACGGAGCGTAGACAAGTCCCAGTTGTTACGAATATTCTTCATCAACGGACTGTTTGGATTCACAGGAACATTATCGGTATTTCCCTCCACCAAAACGTCATACTCTTTATAATCCATGATGATTTTAGCAATCTTACTCAGAGTTTCTGCAGCTCGGTCGTTAATCTCATAAGAAGCGGTTTTATAAAGCATGTTATCAGCCAAGCTGATATAAACCACGCCCTTCAACACCTGAACATCTACCTCTTTCAGCTCTTCACGACTCAAGGAGCGGGTCAAATTGTTGGTTAAAACCATGTTCAGTGAATCAGATTTAGATTTCACCTCTACCAAGTGTCGAATATATTGGTTCGACTCATTAATTTGATCCACCAATTTAGAGATGTTAATATTATTGGATTTTGTGTTTAACAAACTCTTATCCAATGAATTCTGCAAAGCAGCGTAGTCACGTTTTTGTTGCAATAATTGCTCTTCCAAAGAGGTAACACGCGCCTGTGATGCTGCCAACTGCTCTTTCGCTGTCTGATAATTAGAAGTCAACTCACGATTTTCAGACTGACAGTTTTCCAAATCTTTCTTACTTGCACAACTCGAAACCAATAAAGCAGCAGCAAGCAAAGGGAATATTAATCCATGTTTCTTCATCATAATCAATTCGTTTTTAGTTAAATATTTTTCTTTCATGCGTCAATGCCCTTTCCTATTATTTATTTAGTGAGTAAGCATCTCTACACGATACGATTTGTGTACAAATATATAAATAAGATATCAAAATATGTGAGATATCAAAACAAATTATAAAATTTTAACCGCTTCAATCGCAATTTATTGTGCATTAACACGATAGATGTAAGTTCACTTGCCGTTGGATAACGCTCTTGTTAGACTTCGCATAGAGAACCATAACACGTCTCTCACCACCCCAAACTATCAAATCAAATTCATTCTATCCTTTCTCTAACGCTTCTGATATAAAGTAAAACAGTCTATCCATATTAGATAGACTGTTAGATTGGTAATAATTCTAATATTTTACTCATCCAAACGTAGAGGATAAGATATCATTGAGTGAAAGTTCTAAGCCATTTACGAATATCTTAAGATTCGTCCAGGCTTAATTTTTTCAGACTTACTTATATGGCTCAATCGACATATCTGTTCTACTGTAACGCCACGTTTACGCGCAATCGAGTTCAAGGTCTCGCCAGCTTGTACCTTGTGGTACTGTACCTGTACGGTATTGAAAGCTTCCACATCCTCACGTCTGCTTGCTACACCGCCTCGAACTTGATCTGGTGTGTAACCCCCATTGCCAATTTTACCGCGTAAGCGATTCGCTTCTGCCGACTCTTTTTGATAAGAATTGTTTCTAAAGGTGTAATAGTCTCCTGTCACATCTTGTGCACGGAAGTCAAATAACAAGGCGGGATTCAATGCTACACCGCACAATCTTGTCTCAAAATGCAGGTGAGAGCCTGTACTTCTACCGGTATTTCCGCCCAGTCCAATGACATCTCCAGCACGCACTTCTTGATTCTCACTTACCAATTGCTTAGATAAGTGTCCATAAATCGTCTCTAATCCATTGCCATGACGAATGACAATATAATTTCCATAGCCTCCGGCTTCATAGCGTACTATACGCACCTTACCACTAAACGCAGCACGAATTGTGTCACCAATATATACCTTTATATCCAAGCCTTTATGCTGTCCTCTCCAACGAGGACCAAAATTACTGGTAATTACACGGCTCGGTGTGGGCATGCAGAAATGCCTAAGATCAATCCTAAAACTATCGGGAAGTGCTGTCTGTCGATGGGCATAACGATTGTCCCATTCGTTATATAACTGAGCTGCTGGAGATTCCAGATTTTCTTTTTCGATAATATTGTGAAGTAAGAGTGTATCCACTGCTTTCATCTTCCTATCTACGGGTGCTTGTCTTGCCAATAAGTCTTGCGCAATGGTTGGTTGTGCGAATGCTGCAAGCAAAGTAATAAAAGCAAATGTCTTAATCTTATTCAGTAGTCTCATATACAAATTTGGGTTTAGGTCTCCTATGGAGGTTATTAAAAACCTTTTACAGATCTTCAAGGCAAATCAATCAAATCCTCATGATTCTTAAAAATCTGTTGCAAAAATAGTCAATTTATTGCAATCTTGTTACAGTCTTAACAGATTTTATAGACGCTTTAACCAAAGTGTATCAATTACAAATGCCATAAAAATACGTATATACACCTTTGTCTATGCCTCTTTTTGGGATATTCTCCCCTATTACATGGGTTTTGTTGTTATAATTAAGCAATATTTATGCAGACGCTCTACTATTCTTTTCTTTCAGTGTTTTGTGAGTGTTTTTGTTAAAAAGTGTATCTTTATTGTTGCTTTTTTCCACAAATTCACAGCAAATAATGACGCTAAGAAATAGCAGCCCAGTTCACATTGCTTTTTCGTAGCTCGTTTAATCGATTCCACAGCATGCTGTATTGGCTCTTCTCACAGTCAGGATCATCATTGATAATCTTCTGTGCCTCATCACGAGCCAACTGTATCAGCTGTCCATCACGGGCGATGTCGGCAATTTTTAAGTCAAAAGCAATTCCGCTTTGCTGCGTCCCCTCCAAATCTCCAGGTCCCCTAAGTTTTAGGTCTGCTTCGGCTATCTGAAAGCCATCGTTGGTCTGACACATGATGTCAATGCGCTTTCTTGTTTCCTGTGTGAGCTTGTGATTCGTCACCAAAATGCAATAACTCTGATCTGCACCGCGCCCCACACGTCCACGCAACTGATGCAGTTGCGACAAACCAAACCGCTGTGCATCCAGAATAACCATTACAGAAGCATTGGGAACGTCAACTCCCACTTCAATCACAGTGGTGGCGACCAATATTTGGGTCTCTCCCTTACTAAACTTTTGCATCTCAAGGTCTTTCTCTTTCGGCTTCATCTTACCGTGTACCTTGCTCAATTTCATATCAGGAAAGATACTACACAGTGACTCATATCCCGCTTCGAGATTCTTCAGGTCGATTTTTTCGCTTTCTGTAATGAGAGGAAACACGATATATACCTGCCTACCCTGCCGAATTTGTTGCCTTATACCTTGGTACAGACTGGTGAGTTGGTTGTCATACTTATGAATGGTCTGTATTGGTTTCCGCCCTGGCGGCAATTCGTCGATGACACTCACATCCAAATCGCCATAAATCGTCATCGCCAATGTGCGAGGAATGGGCGTTGCTGTCATCACGAGTATATGGGGAGGCTGCTGACTTTTACCCCACAATTTGGCACGTTGCGCCACACCGAAGCGATGTTGCTCATCCACCACTGCCAACCCTAAACGTGAAAATTGTACATTGTCCTCAATGACAGCATGCGTACCCACCAATATTTGCACCTCACCCGTGAGCAAACCGTTTAATATTTCCTCTCGCTTTTTGCCTTTCACTATCCCCGTGAGCAGCTCTATGCGCACGGGCATCTGTCTTAAAAACTTACGAATGGTGGCAAAATGTTGCTCGGCTAAAATCTCCGTGGGAGCCATCATACACGCCTGAAAACCATTCCCAATAGCGATGAGCATAGACATGAGTGCCACCAATGTTTTGCCCGATCCCACGTCTCCTTGCACCAAGCGATTCATTTGCTGTCCCGTAGCCATGTCGTTGCGTATCTCGTGCATCACTCGCTTTTGTGCATTGGTGAGTTCGAAAGGTAAGTTGTTGTGATAGAAAAAATGGAATAACGAACCTACTTGTGTAAAAACATAGCCTCGATATTTGCGGCGTTGGTCGTGGGCATATCGCAAAATATTCAGCTGAACATAGAACAACTCCTCAAACTTTAACCTGACTTGGGCTCGTTGCACGTCCTCGAGACTTTTCGGATAATGGATCTTATGCAATGCCTCCGTGCGAGAAATCAAGTGTAAGGGTCCTATTATATAAGGTGGCAATGTTTCTGAAATGGTCTGCTCGGAGAGTTTCTCCACCAAAGTCTTGGTAAGTTTTTCAAGGGAGCGAGAGGTCAGCCCCATCTTTTTCATGCGTTCGGTGGTCATATAATAAGGTTGCATGCCCATTTCTGAAAGCTGTACATCTGTCACCTTATCTATATCGGGATGTGCAAACTGGTAACGACCGCCATAAATGCTTGGTCGTCCGAAGACGATATATTCTTCGTTGACCTTATACGTCTTATAGACATATTGCGCACCACGAAACCAAACCAAGTCTACCACACCAGTCCCGTCGCTGAAATGTGCCACCACTCGTTTACGATGAGCGCCCATATCAAACTCTTCAAAGCTCAGTATCTTGCCTTTCAATTGCACAAATGGCAAGTCGCCGCGCAATTCACCAATACGATAAATCCTACTTCGGTCTACATACTTGTAAGGATAATACTCCAACAGGTCACCCCACGTAGACATTTGGAGTTCTTTCTCCAAAATTTCCTTACGCTTTGGTCCTACGCCTGTAAGGTATTTGATGTCCTGACTGAGTATGCTGGTCATGTTTGCGGTATCAATAGTTCTGCCAATTTGATATCAAACGGTGTGGTAATCTTGATGTTTTCTCGGTTGCCTTCTACCATTTCAACCGTTTGTCCCATGGCTTCCACCACCGAAGCATCATCGGTAAACGCCTCCTGCTCGGGTTGTGCAAACGCTTTTTTTAGCAATGCAATGTCGAACACTTGTGGCGTTTGCACGATGCGGTAATCACTGCGAAGCACGTTCTTGCTATTGCCGTCTGCGCTGATATGGCGTAACGTATCGGTCACAGGAAGTACAGGGATGGCTGCGCCACATCTTTGAGCAGTAAGATAGCATCGGTTAATCACTTCTGTTGACACAAAAGGACGAACTCCATCGTGGATACCCACCGTGCCACAGACCTCTACTGGAATGACTGACAAACCATTTTTCGCCGACTCAAAGCGCGATGCGCCACCATTCACTACGGTATGCCCCACATGAAAGTTATATTCATAGCATAATTGTCTCCAATACGCTTGTTGCGAATGAGGTAGCACCACAATAATTCCTATTTCGGAGTCATACTGATGAAACCGCTCAATGGTATGCATGAGGATAGGTTTCCCTCCCACAATTCTAAACTGCTTGGGGATGTCACCTCCCATCCTAAGTCCTTTGCCACCTGCTACAATGATGATAAATCGCATGTTATGAGTGGACGAGGTGACGAGGTGACAGGTGGACGAGGTGTCGCATGGATGTGTATTCGAGTACATGAGTGGACGAGTGAATGATAAGAAAAGGCAAGTTACTTTGTTTCCATCAAGTGAGTAAACCGCATTTGCTTTTGTAAGTCTTTGGTTTCTGCCTCACCTACAAATCCTTTCAAAATTTCGAAAGCGTATGGGAAAGTAGCTGCAGGACCTTCTCCTGTGATGATGTTGCCATCGATGGTGAACAATTCTGCCGTATAATCGGCACCTTCCATATACTTTTCAAAGCCTGGGTAACAGGTTGCCTTACGTCCCTTCAATAGTCCTAAACTTCCTAAGACCATAGGACCAGCGCAGATAGCACCAATCCGCTTGCCTTTGGCGTGATGTGCAAGCAAGGCTTCCCGTACACCTGCATGCTCATTTAGGTTGGTTGCGCCAGGCATTCCACCCGGAAGTAAGAGCATGTCTACATCATCAAAGTGACGAATGTCTTCAAATTTCAAATCGGCTTGAATGGTAACACCATGCGAAGACGTTACCCATGTGTCGCCTGTAACGCTCACTGTCTTGATTTCTACACCTGCTCTACGCAAAATATCTACTGGGAGTAAGGCTTCTACTTCTTCGAAGCCTGTTGCCAAAAATTCATATACCTTTGCCATAGTTTTTTTGTTTTGTGGGTCTAACGACCCGTTGGTTGATCGAAATATAAATAGGTTCTTTCTGCAAATATACTATTTTTTTACGATAAAATACATCTCTCGGTTATCAATTCAGAATGATTGACGCTGATTAACGTTGTTTACCAGATTCATTCCTCAATGCGAAAAAAGTTGACAAAACTCATGTTTGGGAGAGCTTATTTTGCGTTATTTCCCATGAAAGTCCTGAATTTGCCGAAAATCTAAGCAAAATATAAACTGCTTATTATCAACGATTTACATTTTTATAGAAAACTGCAACAAAACTAACCCAATGAGTTAAGCGGCTTATCTCCATGCTTTAAGCCTGTTAAAGACACGTTACAAGGCATCTATGAGCATGGAATAGAACGCATAACTCATTGAGATAAGTTCGACAAAGGCAAAAAACAGGGCAGAAATTTGTTAGCAACATGATTTTTAGAGCTAAGAGATAGAAAACTCATCCTTTTTTAAGAGCCTTAAAATTGTCAAATATAATGCTGTTTTTCTCTGTTTCCTCGCTCAAAAACAAGACCAGTTCTTTTTATTGCTTTCATGATTTTTTCTTTATTTTCATACGCTTTTCATGGGTGGTTTTATTCAATTATCAATAATAATATGTACATTTGCAAGTAATTGCCCGATACCTTCCCGCCACTGTTTATTATGGCTTTGGGAACGTCACAAAGAAGACAACTTAACGATAGATGATCCATATATGCCTGAACCAAAACTAAGATTTGCCCTTTTTGGCAACGAATACCAGCCTGAGAAAACAGCTTTCTTCCTGCGAATTATCGAGGAGTTGCAGGCACACGATGCTCACGTGAGCATCGATAGCACGTTTTACGACTTCTTATGTCAAGATGTTCATTTCAAATCGGAGACCGTACAGCGGTTTGAAGGACAAGACTTCGATGCCGATTTTGTGATTTCTGTGGGTGGAGACGGTACTTTTCTCAAGGCTGCCCGACGTGTGGGCATCAAACAAATTCCGCTAATAGGGGTAAATACTGGCAGACTCGGTTTTCTTGCCAACATCCTTCCGAGTGAGTTAAAGGAAGCTATTGCTGACATTTACGCCCACCATTACGAGTTAGAGAGGCATTCGGTCATTCAATTAGAGACCAACGGAGATGCCTTAGACATCAACCCTTACGCCCTCAACGACATTGCAATCCTGAAGCGTGACAATGCGGCGATGATTACCATCCGTGCTTGCGTGAACGATGACTACTTGGTAACCTACCAAGCCGATGGTCTTGTAATTGCGACACCTACGGGTAGTACGGCATACAACTTGTCAAATGGCGGCCCAATCATGGTGCCATCGACCAGCAATTTGTGTCTCACACCTGTGGCTCCGCATAGTCTGAACATCCGTCCTATCGTGATTAACGACAACAATGTCATTACCCTCACGGTAGAATCACGTTCGCACAACTTCCTCGCTGCCATTGACGGTCGCTCTACAAAGTTAGGTGAGCATACGCAACTGACTATTCGCAAAGCTCCTTTTGCAACCCTATTTGTCAAACGGTTTGGTCAACGTTACTTCTCAACCCTGCGTGAAAAGATGATGTGGGGGGCAGACACAAGGGGATAACACATAGACATAGCAGCTTATGAACATCCGACAATGGTTTAAGATTCCTACCCCCAAATATTCCGCCAAGATCATTTTCAAATGGCTTTGGCGTGCTTGGCGTGGCAATCAGTTGCAGGCTATCCTCAATGCCGCCATTGGTTTGCTCTCTGTTGTGGTGAGTTTAGCACAAGTGTGGGCAGTACAGCATGCCATTGATGTGGCGTCTGGACACGCGGAAGGGTCAATCTACTGGTCTGTAGGGGTGATGGCATTGCTCGTTCTTTGCGGCTTCGCCCTGCGTATCTGTTCCATTTGGGTGCGCAACATCTTGGGCATCAAGGCGCAAAACCGTATGCAGCAACGCATGCTCGACCGTATTTTGCGGTCGGAATGGACGGGAAAAGAGTCGCATCACTCAGGCGATGTACTCAACAGATTGGAACAGGATGTTGGCACGGTGGTAAGTTTTCTAACCGAAACTATTCCTAATACCATTTCGGTAGTGGCAATGTTTGTGGGCGCTTTCCTGTATCTTTTTTCTATGGACAAAGTACTTGCCTTTGTTATCGTAGGCATTATTCCAGTGTTTGTGCTGTTAAGTAAGCTGTATATTGGACAGATGCGACGGCTCACCCGACAGGTACGCGACTCGGATAGCAAGGTGCAAAGTGTGCTGCAAGAGACCATTCAGCACCGTATGCTCATCAAGACTTTGGAGAGCGACAGCATCATGGTGGATCGATTGGAAAGCACACAGAGCGAACTTCGGCATCGGGTGGTAAAGCGAACGGCATTTAGTGTGGTATCAAACTTTATCCTGAACGCAGGATTCTCTGTGGGTTATCTCATCGCTTTCTTATGGGCAGCCTTGCGAATGTCTGACCAAACGCTGACTTTCGGAGGCATGACGGCGTTCTTGCAATTAGTAAATCGTATCCAAGGACCAGCGCGCGACCTCACTCGCTTAGCACCTGTGTTTGTCGGAGTCTTTACGGCAGCCGAGCGATTGATGGAACTTGAGGAGAATCCTTTGGAGGAACAAGGCGACCCTATCCCTCTGACAGCACCGTGTGGAGTGCGCTTGGAACACATTACCTACGCATACGACGATGGCGACAGTAATGTGATTGAACAGTTAGATTTTGATTTTTACCCTGGTTCGTGCACGGCTGTCTTGGGCGAAACGGGCGCAGGAAAGACCACGCTGATACGACTCATCTTGGCGCTGTTACACCCCAATGAGGGGAAAGTCATCCTATACAATCAACAGGAGCAAAAAGAATTGTCGCCCTTGATGCGCTGCAACTTTGTGTATGTACCACAGGGAAACACGCTGATGAGTGGTACGATTCGCGACAACTTGCGATTGGGTAAGCTCAACGCAACGGAAGAGGAAATAAAAACAGCGTTGAAAATGAGTTGCGCCTCATTTGTTATGGAGCTTCCTGACGGCTTAGACACCGTTTGTACGGAAGCAGGAGGCGGATTGAGCGAAGGACAAGCACAGCGTATCAGCATTGCCCGAGCCTTGTTGCGCAACCGTCCAATCATGCTATTCGATGAGGCTACCAGTGCTTTAGACCCCGAAACGGAGCGACAACTCTTACATAATATTCTCTCTAATCACGACAAAACCGTGATATTCATTACTCACAGACCTGCCGTAGTAGACTACTGCGACCAAACGTTACATCTACAAAAACAATAATTAATCATGAAAAGAATTGTATTTCTCACTTTTTGCCTGTTTTGCACAGTTGCAACATTGTTGGCACAAGATGATGATGCCAAGTATGCCACTCAGCTTTTAGAGGTTGGAACGACAGCACCAGCCCTTTCACTGCCCACCATCAACGGCGAGACCTTATCACTAAACGACGTCCGAGGGAAGTATGTGGTGTTAGAGTTTTGGGCTTCTTGGTGTCCCGATTGCCGCAAAATCACACCGAAAGTGGAAGAGTTGGGAGCAAAATATGCCGACCATGGCGTGGCTTTCATACATGTTTCGTTTGATACCAACAAAGAGGCATGGACCCAATACGTACAGCAAAACTGCAAAAACAAGCAAGCATACCATGTTTGCAACTTCGAGAAGATGAAAGAATCGAAAGTGGCAAAGGATTTTCACATCAAGTGGATTCCCTCCTTCTATCTTATCAATCCAGAAGGAAAGATTGTCATGAGAACGGTGATGGTGGAAAAAATCGAGAAAAAATTAGCCGAGCTGGTGCAACTTTCGAAACCATGCTGTCGTCTAAAAGCCAAATGATACATCTCAAAGACATCAACAAGACCTATTTTGGCGCACAGCCCTTGCACGTTCTCAAGGGCATCACGCTTGACATAGAGGAAGGCGAATTTGTCTCTATCATGGGCGCATCGGGCTCGGGGAAGTCTACCTTATTAAATATATTAGGCATCCTCGACAATTATGACAGTGGCGAATATGTGCTGTCGGGTACGCTCATCAAGAACCTAAGCGAAAGGCGTGCTGCCGAATACCGCAACAAGATGATTGGCTTTATCTTTCAATCGTTCAACCTCATCGGCTTCAAGACAGCGGTAGAAAACGTGGAATTGCCCTTGTTCTACCAAGGAGTAAGTCGAAAAACACGCCGTCAGCAAGCCCTTGAATATCTTGACAGATTGGGATTGGCGCAGTGGGCAGACCACTATCCTAACGAGATGTCGGGCGGACAGAAGCAACGTGTCGCCATTGCTCGTGCGCTGATTACCAAACCACAGATTATCTTAGCCGACGAACCGACGGGAGCTTTGGACTCAAAAACCAGCGTGGAGGTGATGCAACTGCTCAAGTCGCTCAACCAAGATGAGCACATGACCATTGTTGTGGTAACGCACGAGAGCGGTGTCGCCAACGAGACAAACAAGATTATCCATATCAAGGACGGACTGATAGGACGCATTGAGGAGAATCTCGACCATAACTCAAGCCCATTCGGGACAGGAGGTATCATGAAATAATGCTTAAAATAAGTTGGACATGAGAGACATCTTAACAGAAATATGGGCGACCGCACGACGCAATAAACTGCGCACTACCCTCACTGGGTTTGCGGTAGCGTGGGGCATCTTCATGCTCATATTCCTGTTGGGAGCAGGCAACGGACTGATCAACGCCACGCAACAGAACTCAAATAGGTATCTCAATACCTCCATGGTGATATTTGGCGGACAAACGTCAAAGGCACACAAAGGCCTAAAAGAGGGGCGCAAGATAGAGTTGAACGACCGTGACATGGAAATCACCCAAGAGCGATTCAGCGACAATGTGGAAGAGGTGGGTGCCGAACTCGACCATGGCAACACCACTATGAGCCATGGAAAAGAGTACACTGCCGCTAACATCAGTGGCGTATATCCCAACGATTACATCATCAACAAGCGTGACATGATCTACGGGAGATTTATTAATAAGATAGATATCAGAGACCGCAGGAAGTCAATTGTCATCAGTGATGACATGGCGAAAGAGCTTTCACCCACGGGAAATGTAGAAGATATGCTGGGACAAATCGTGAGAATGGAAGACTTGGCGTTTCACATTGTGGGTATTTATCAAGTAGACAAGAGCATGATGGGTACCGATGCGTTCATCCCTTTCACCACCTATCGTACTATATATAATGTGGGCGACAAGACGGGCAACATCGTTTTCTCGTTCAAAGGCTTGGAGACAGAACAGCAAAACGAAGCTTTCGAACAGCGTTACCGTGCTAATCTCAACGGCAACCACGGTGCTGCGCCCGACGATGAAGAGGCGGTTTGGATATGGAACCGATTTACTCAAGCCATGCAGATGAACACAGGAATGGGCATGTTGCGCACGGCATTATGGATAGTGGGCATCTTTACCCTGCTCAGTGGCATCGTCGGGGTTTCCAACATCATGCTCATCACGGTGAAAGAACGCACCCACGAGTTCGGTATCCGCAAGGCTATCGGCGCCACACCATGGTCTATCCTGCGACTCATCATCATTGAGAGCATCATCATCACCACCTTTTTCGGATACATCGGCATGGTGTTAGGCATTGCAGCCAATGAATACATGAATGCCACCATTGGCAACATGAAGGTTGATTCGGGTTTGTTTACCACCACCATGTTTGTCAATCCCACCGTTGGACTTGACGTTTGTATCAACGCCACGCTGCTGATGGTGGTGGCAGGCACCATCGCCGGACTCATTCCCGCACGCAAAGCGGCACACGTAAGACCCATTGAAGCACTAAGAGCAGAATAAGCCATGAAGTTTGATATTGACACATACAAAGAGATTATCGAGACACTCTCGCGCAACAAGAGTCGCTCTTTCCTCACCGGCTTTGGTGTTTTCTGGGGCATCTTCATGCTCATGGGACTCATCGGAGGTGGACAAGGGTTCAGAGAGTTACTCAATCGAGTGTTCGAAGGCTTTGCTACCAACTCCTCAGTCATCTTCGCTCAACCCACTACCAAGCCATACGACGGCTATCGGAAGGGACGCCAATGGACGTTGGAATATAAAGACGTGGAACGTATCAAGGCGAACGTACGTGACTTAGACATCGTTACACCAGGGCTGTCACAATGGGGTGGAAACGCTGTGTTTGGTGACAAGAAAAGCAACTGCAACATCAAAGGTCTGATGGCGGATTACGCTAAGGTGGAAACGCCACACATGTACTACGGCAGATACCTCAACGAAATGGACATGCAGCAACGCAGGAAGGTGTGCATATTAGGCAAGAAAGTGTACAAAAATCTATTCCCAGGCGGTGGAGACCCTTGCGGTCAGCTCATTAGAATAGACTCTATCTACTACAGTGTCGTAGGAGTAGACTATAGCGCAGGTAACATGCAAATCAATGGGTCGGCAGAAGAGAGCGTCGTCATACCGCTCCCACTGATGCAACAAGCCTACAATTTGGGACAAACCGTTCACGTTATTTGTGTTACTGGGCGTCCTGGGGTCAAAATGAGCAAGGTGGCACAACCCATGAGGGATGTCATCGCCCGTGCGCACCACATAGATCCGACCGATGAAAAGGGCATCACGGTGTTCAATACAGAAGTGATGTATGGCATGGTTGACAGTCTCTTTGCCGGCGTCAACTTCTTGGTATGGCTCGTAGGCATCGGCACTTTGCTGGCTGGAGCAATCGGTGTGTCCAACATCATGATGGTAACAGTGCGCGAACGAACTACAGAAATTGGCATCAGGCGTGCCATTGGCGCCACGCCACGCACCATATTAGGACAGATTATCGCAGAGAGCATCATCCTGATAGCGGTAGCTGGCATGAGTGGAATACTCTTTGCCGTCATCATTCTACAGTTAGCAGAGATGGGTAGCACCACCGATGGCTTTACTGCTGCACACTTCCAAGTAAACTTCTGGACTGCCGTGGGCGCTGTCATCATGCTGTCTATCCTTGGCGTTTTGGCAGGATTGGCACCTGCGCTGAGAGCCATGTCTATCAAACCTGTGGATGCCATGCGAGACGAATAATCCAAATAAGAAAACTGATTATAGAACCTATTCATGATACACACTGCCGACCGCAGAACGAGTTGCGCATTGTGAACCATACATTACACCATTATGAAAAAGAATATCAAATTTATCGTTGCAGGCGTTATCGCCCTCATCTTTATCGGAACATTTGTTTTCCTATGGTTCAAGTCACGCCCTCAACCCGAGGTTTACGACGAGTTTACCCCCAAGATGTCGAACCTGAAGAAGGTGACTGTCATCACTGGCAAGATAGAACCTCGCAACGAGGTGAACGTGAAGCCGCAGATTTCGGGTATCATCACCGAGATTATGAAAGAAGCGGGCGAGATGGTGCAGGCTGGAGAGATTATCGCAAAGGTGAAAGTGGTGCCAGATATGAACCAATTGTCGAACGCACAGTCACGCGTTCGCTTGGCGCAAATCAACGTGAAGCAAGCGAAAGTGAACTACGACCGTGAGAAGAAGCTCTACGACAAAGGATTAGTAGCAGGCGATGAGTACGACAAGATACGGCAAGCCTACCAGCAATCTCAAGAGGAAGTGAAGGCTGCACAAGACAACTTAGAGGTGGTTCGCGACGGTGTGTCGAAGAATAATGCCAACACCAGCAGCACACTTATTCGCTCCACCATTAGCGGTTTAATTCTTGATGTACCCGTAAAAGTGGGCAACACGGTCATCTTGAGCAACACCTTCAACGACGGAACCACCATTGCCACGGTAGCCAACATGGGCGACCTTATCTTCCGAGGCAACATCGACGAGACGGAAGTGGGACAACTGTCTGTAGGCATGCCGATGAAGATAACCATCGGAGCCTTGCAGGACAACACCTTACAGGCGTCTCTCGAATATGTTTCGCCCAAAGCTGTTGAGCAAAACGGTGCCAATCAATTTGAGATAAAAGCCGCCATTCGTAACATCCAGGGCAAGAAGATACGCAGTGGGTACAGTGCCAATGCCGAGATTGTGCTGGCAAGTGCGCAAAACGTGTTGACTGTTCCCGAGAGTGCCATAGAGTTTAGTGGAAAACAAACCTATGTATATGTCGTCAAGGGAGATAAGGACAATAAGACTTACGAGCGTCGAAAAGTAGAAACAGGCATGAGCGACGGTCTGAACATCGAGATAAAAAGCGGCTTGAACAAGAACGAAAAGGTGCGCGGACCTAAGAAAGTAAAGGAAGACTAATCCGCTATGTATTGCTAACGGCTGGTTCTATAAATTACCACCGTATATAATAATTAAATTTTAAGAAATACGTTTTGTCATCTTTTGCGCTTCTTTTTGGTTCAAAATGCAAGTTCGTTCAGTCGTGTAGCTCGCTACACTCCTTCACTCTCTTACATTTTTGACCTCAAAAATAAGCACAAAATCTAACAAAGCTAATTTATAGAACCAGCCTAACGTCCACATCCTACACGTCTCTATACCCTCTTTTTTGCCTTCACGAAAAGCGAATACGTTTTTTATTCACATTCCTATAAAAAGCAGATTCACACAGTAGCGCAATGACCATTATTGCTTTTATGATGATACTTCTTTTATAAAATAAACTGTTTTATCTGGCAAAATAGGCTGTTTTACTCACCAAAACAGCCTATTTTGCTTCCTTATAAAAACCGTATAAGGCAAATATCAATCATTTTATTTTGTGCTGTCCACAGTTTGCAGTATCTTTGCAGAGAAGATAGGCTTCGCCTCAACAAAGAGATAAATCATGCCCATCTACAAACTATTCTTGGGTGTAGATATTATCTTTTTCTTAAAAGACAAACATTCACCTTTATACTAATTTTACAGATATGATTCTTTTCTTTGAAACACCCCAAAAGAATATCATTGCAACGGAGATAAACCACCAACCTTGTCAAGAAGACATCGACAAACTGTGTTGGCTCTTTGGGCAAGCTACTTGCTTGGATGCAGAGCAGCTTGAGGGTTTCTTCGTAGGACCACGGCGCGAAATGATTACTCCATGGAGTACCAATGCCGTTGAGATTACTGAAAATATGAATCTAAGCGGCATTTTGCGTATTGAGGAGTTCTTCCCTGTTCGCTCAAAAGAGGCGGAACATGACACGATGTTGCAAAGAATGTACGACGGATTGGGACAAGACATTTTTGAGGTGAATCACCAACCAGAGCCTATCAAGCTGGTTGAAAATCTGGAACAGTATAACGAGCAAGAGGGATTGGCACTCTCGCCAGAAGAGATGGCGTACCTACACACCATAGAAAAGCAGAACGGAAGACCCCTCACCGACAGCGAAATATTCGGGTTTGCACAAATCAATTCTGAACACTGTCGGCATAAGATATTCGGTGGCACATTTATCATTGACGGTGAAGAAAAAGAATCCTCGCTCTTTGCCATGATTAAGCGTACCACCAAAGAGAATCCGGGCAAGATACTGTCTGCCTACAAGGACAATGTGGCTTTTGCACAAGGTCCCATGATAGAACAGTTTGCACCCGAAAATCAGGCGACCAGTGATTATTTCAAAGTAAAAGACATTGAGAGTGTCATCTCTTTGAAAGCCGAAACACACAACTTCCCCACCACCGTAGAGCCCTTTAACGGTGCTGCAACAGGAACAGGTGGAGAGATTCGCGACCGTATGGGTGGTGGCGTAGGCTCTTGGCCATTAGCAGGCACAGCCGTTTACATGACAGCCTACCCCCGATTGCAAGGCGAAGCACGGTCATGGGAGAACATCCTGCCCGTGCGTAAATGGCTCTATCAATCGCCCGAACAAATACTCATCAAGGCTTCGAATGGTGCCAGCGACTTCGGAAACAAGTTCGGACAACCTTTAATCTGCGGTTCGGTACTCACTTTTGAACACCAAGAAGACGACCAAAAATTGGGTTACGACAAGGTAATTATGCTGGCTGGCGGTGTTGGCTACGGCAAAAAACGCGACTGCTTGAAGAAAGAACCGCAAAAAGGCAATAAGGTGGTAGTAGTTGGTGGCGACAACTACCGCATTGGTTTGGGTGGCGGAAGCGTGTCATCTGTTGATACAGGACGCTATACCAGTGGTGTAGAACTGAATGCTATACAGCGTGCTAACCCCGAAATGCAAAAGCGTGCCTACAACTTGGTAAGGGCTTTGGTGGAAGAAGACAGCAACCCTGTGGTGTCTATCCATGACCATGGTAGTGCAGGACACCTGAACTGCTTGTCTGAATTGGTAGAAGACTGCGGTGGAGAGATTGACATGACCAAGTTGCCGATTGGTGATAAGACGCTCAGTGCCAAGGAAATCATTGCCAACGAGAGTCAGGAGCGCATGGGACTGCTCATTGACGAGCAACATCTTGACCACGTAAAGGCGATTGCCGAACGTGAGCGTGCACCGCTCTACGTGGTAGGTGAGACCACTGGCGACGCTCACTTCTCATTCGTACAAGGGGATGGAAAGAAACCGTTTGACTTAGATGTGGCACAAATGTTTGGACATTCGCCCAAGACCATTATGAAAGATGAGACGGTAGAACGCCATTACGAAAACGCCACCTATAGCCAAGACCAAATAGATAGCTATCTTGACAAAGTGCTACAATTAGAAGCTGTAGCGTGTAAAGACTGGCTCACCAACAAGGTGGACCGCTCTGTAACAGGAAGGATTGCACGCCAACAATGTCAAGGCAAGATACAGTTGCCTCTCTCCGACTGTGGTGTCGTGGCTTTAGACTATCGCGGCAAGAAAGGTATTGCAACAGCGATAGGGCATGCGCCACAAGCAGGATTGGCTTCGCCACAAGCGGGGAGCGTGCTCAGTGTGGCAGAGGCTCTCACCAATATTGTGTGGGCTCCGCTCACAGATGGGCTGGAAGGCATCTCGCTATCAGCCAACTGGATGTGGCCTTGCCGCTCACAAAAGGGCGAAGATGCACGCCTGTATGCTGCTGTTGAGGCGTTGAGCGACTTCTGTTGCTCGCTCCACATCAACGTACCCACAGGAAAAGACTCGCTGTCGCTTACCCAGAAATATCCTAATGGCGAGAAAATCATCTCTCCGGGAACCGTCATTGTCAGCGCAGGAGGCGAAGTGGAAGATGTGAAAAAAGTGGTTTCACCTGTATTAGTGAACGATAAGAACTCATCACTCTACTACATTGATTTCTCTTTCGACGACCAGCGGTTGGGTGGAAGTGCCTTTGCGCAAACCTTAGGAAAAGTGGGGAGTGACGTTCCGACGGTGAAAAACCCAGAGTATTTCGCCGATTGTTTTGAAGCAGTTCAAGCCTTAATCAAGAAAGGTTGGGTGATGGCAGGCCATGACATTAGTGCTGGTGGCTTGATTACTACCCTTTTAGAAATGACATTTGCCAATCCTGATGGGGGCATCCACGTAAATCTTTACGATTTTGCAGAAGAGGATGTAGTGAAAGCCCTATTTGCCGAAAATCCGGGTGTCATCATTCAGGTATCCGACACGCACAAACAAGCATTGCGCGAATACTTAGAAGCTGAAGGTATTGGATATGCCAAGATAGGCTACCCTACCCCCAAAGTACGCCAGCTCGTGATAAAGAAAGGTGAATGGGAACACAAATTTGAGATTGATGCATTGCGTGACACATGGTATCAGACATCTTATCTGCTGGATCAACGACAGAGCATGAATGGAAAAGCAGACGAACGCCGACAGAACTATTGGCAACAACCCGTTGAGTGGCACTTCAAGGATGGGTTCACGGGCAAGCTCTCTCAATACCAGTTGGATGCCAACCGTCGCTCCGCATCAGGAATTAAAGCCGCCATTATCCGAGAGAAAGGAACCAATGGCGAACGCGAAATGGCTTATGCCTTATACTTAGCAGGCTTTGATGTGAAAGATGTGATGATGACCGACTTGATATCTGGTCGAGAAACACTGGAAGATATCCATATGATTGTATTCTGTGGGGGTTTCTCAAACAGTGATGTGTTGGGTTCAGCAAAAGGTTGGGCAGGCGCATTCCTATACAATCCCAAAGCGAAAGAAGCACTCGATAAGTTCTATGCTCGTAAGGATACGCTCTCATTAGGAATCTGTAACGGTTGCCAGTTGATGGCAGAGCTGAACTTGATTAACCCTGAACATGAACACCGCACACACTTATTGCACAACGACTCACAAAAGTTTGAGAGTGCATTCTTAAGTCTTTCTATTCCAGAGAATAACAGTGTGATGCTTGGCAGCCTCGCTCATAGCAAATTGGGTATATGGGTAGCACATGGAGAAGGGAAGTTTAGCTTGCCAGAGTCAGAAGACAAGTATCATATTGTTGCAAAATACAACTACAGTGAATATCCAGGAAATCCAAATGGCAGCGACTACAGTGTGGCTGGCATCTGTTCTGCGGATGGACGTCATTTGGCAATGATGCCCCACTTAGAACGCGCTATCTTCCCTTGGCAAACTGCTTATTATCCACACAAGCATCGCTGTGATGAAGTGACTCCATGGATAGAGGCATTTGTAAATGCGAGAAAGTGGATAGAAGGGAAAGTATAGTTAACAAGTTGACGAGGTGACGAGTTGACAAGGTGACGAGTTAACAAGTTGACGAGTTGATAAGTAGATAAAAAAGGTATTCAAGTAAAGAGACTATCACTTTTTATAGCGCATGGGCAATCATATCAAAACACCCAACACGGCAGAGACATCGCAGGACAACTACCGCTGGACGACGCTCTTTAAGACATTCTTCAAGATAGGAGCGTTTACCCTTGGTGGTGGCTATGCCATGATTCCCATTATCGAAACAGAGGTAGTGGAGAAGCATCATTGGATAGAGAAAGATGAGTTCCTCGACCTCATCGCCGTTGCACAGAGCTGTCCCGGTGTGTTTGCTATCAATATCAGCACCTTTGTTGGCTATAAGTTACGAGGCACACCCGGAGCCATTTGTACGGCTACAGGGACGGCATTGCCGTCTTTTCTCATCATTTTGCTGATTGCGATGTTCTTTCATTGTTTTATGGACGTGCCTTGGATAGCAGCCATGTTCAATGGCATTCGACCTGCGGTTGTCGCCTTGATAGCCGTACCCACCTTCAACTTAGCAAAGAGTGCAAAGATTTCGTTAGTCAACTGTTGGATACCCATTATTTCTGCGCTGCTGATATGGGCGGTTGGAGTCAACCCTATTTTTATTATCATAGCTGCAGCGGCAGGTGGATATATTTACGGACAGTTTATCAAGCCTACTGAGTAATATGATTTATCTCTATCTCTTCTTTACCTTTTTCCAAATAGGTTTGTTTGGTTTTGGTGGTGGTTACGGTATGCTGTCGCTCATACAAACAGAGACAGTGATACAACACCACTGGTTGACAAGTGCGGAGTTTACCAACATTGTGGCTATCAGTCAGATGACACCTGGCCCCATAGGCATCAACTCTGCCACCTATTGTGGCTATGCTGCTATTCACAATGCAGGATATGGCATGTGGATGTCGGTTTTAGGCTCCGTTGTTGCCACCACTGCCTTGGTGCTACCTTCCCTTATCCTCATGATACTCATTAGTAAGATGTTTATGAAATATATGAATACAGAACCAGTGCAAAATATCTTTAGTGGTCTTAGACCTGCTGTTGTTGGTCTCTTGGCTGCTGCTACCCTACTGCTGATGAACGAGGAAAACTTTGGCTCAATGGTAGGAAATCCATGGCAGTTTTGGATTAGTATTGCCTTATTCATCGCAACATTTATAGGAACGAAATATATCAAAATTAATCCTATCCGAATGATTTGCTATGCGGCATTCGCAGGGTTGATGTTGCTGTATTGAGAGTATATAAGTTTGTAAGTTTCTGAGTTTCTGAGTTGATTAGTTTGCAAGTTTGCTGTAATGGAGATCAACTCATCAACTTATGAACTCATCAACTTATGAACTCGTGAACTAAAACAACTTATCAACTCATTAACTCATTAACTCATTAACTAAAAACCAATGAACAAAATACATGGTTTTGTAGGAGCCATCACATCTGCAACAGCCTTTGGGCTTATACCACTCTTTAGTCTTCCAGTATTAGCAACGGGCATGCCCTCCACCGCAGTGTTAGTGTATCGTTTTGCTTTTGCTTGTCTCATTATGCTTGTTGTGCTGATGTACCAACGGCAAAGTCTACATCTTCGCTTTGGCGAATCGCTCCGCCTCATGCTGCTATCCACTATGTATACCGGGTCGGCAGTTTTCCTTATCGAGGGCTATCGTTATCTGTCCAGCGGCATCGCAACCGTTATCATGTTTTCATATCCTGTGTGGACTGCTCTGTTAATGATGATTTTTAGGGGTGAAAAGGCATCGGGTACTACCTTTTTAGCCATAGGACTGGCAGTGGCAGGGGTATGTTTCTTATCAGGAATTGAGAACGGTGTTGGCAACATCTCTGTTTTGGGCATCTGCTTAGAGCTTCTGTCAGGACTGTCGTACGCTATTTATATGGTTGCCTATCCTACTATGAACATACGCACCATACCCACCATAAAAGTAAACTTTTATATTTTCTTCTTCACGATGCTGCTGCTCATGTTATACGCCATATTCACCTCAGGTGGGTTGCCAGCCATTCATACGGGTACGGTCCTGCTCAACCTCTTCCTGTTGGGCTTGCTTCCAACAGTAGTAAGCAACATCACCCTCATCTTGTCGCTGAAGAGTATTGGCAGCACCTTGGTGGCAATACTCGGTGCCTTCGAACCACTAACGGCGATGTGTATCGGCATTATGGTCTTTGGCGAACCGTTTACGGTACACATAGCCATCGGATTTGTGTTGATATTGATTGCCGTAGCAGTGTTAATTCTTAAAAATGCACACCATAAGACAAAAGCAGAAAAAGATATTGTCTCTTCAATTTGAAAAAACACCATAAAATAAGACGTAAACAAGAGCGCATGTCAAATATTATATCTATATTTGCGAAAGGAAATAAAGATGTGCAAACCATCTTGCAAAACCGTCATATTAACAACTATTTATATCATCTGAAAAGAAGATTATAAAAAAGGAAAGGCGATATTTCAAAAATATCAATTGATGAAAAACATCCTGATTATCATTCTGTCTATCTTCTGTGGTAGCAGTACAGCGCAAACACTAAAAACATTTAGTGGACTTTACAATGGAGGACATGCCACATATACTTTTTAGGAAAGCAGTGATGGCGGGTACATTTATCACGACAAATTCAGAATTCATCTCACAATATCATAAAGAGAAAAATATCACCATATAAAATGTTAACGAAAAAAAAATACACAATGGAAAAAGACCAAAATTACAGAGTAGAAAGTGATTTGTTAGGAGAATTACAAGTTCCTACAAATGCGTATTATGGCGTGCAAACTCAGCGTGCTATTAACAATTACAAGATATCGACAGGAAAGATGAGCGACTATCCCGACTTTGTTATCTCGATAGCCTATGTCAAGAAGGCTGCTGCTAAAGCCAATGCAGAGGCAGACTTCTTAGATGCACACATTGCAGAAGCCATTTGCAAAGCCTGTGATGACGTTATTGAGGGAAAGTTGCAAGATCAATTCCCTATAGATATGGTTCAGGGTGGCGCTGGTACATCGGTGAACATGAATGCCAATGAAGTGATTGCCAACCGTGCATTGGAAATCATGGGGTATAAAAAAGGGGATTATGCGCATTGCTATCCTAACGACCATGTGAACTGTGGACAGTCTACCAATGACGCTTATCCCACTGCACTACGTTACGCTGTATATCGAATGAACAAGACGTTGGTGGAGAGTCTTCGCCACCTTGTAGACACATTCAACAGCAAAGCCGATGAATACAAAGATGCTGTGAAAATGGGACGTACACAGTTACAAGACGCAGTGCCTATGACTTCAGGGCAAGAGTTTAAGGCTTTTGCACACAGTTTAGAGCAAGAAATAGACTTCCTAAACGAAAACGCCAAGCGCCTTTTGACCATCAACATGGGAGCAACTGCCATTGGTACAGGTATTAACGCAGCACCAGGGTACGACAAGTTGGTGACCAAGTATTTGGCAGAATACACAAAAGAGGATTTTAAGGAAGCAGACGATATGATTGCTGCTACACCCGACACAGCCGATTATGTGAGCTATTCAGGTGCCATGAAACGATTGGCTGTTAAATTATCAAAGATTTGTAACGACTTGCGATTGATGGCATCGGGTCCTCGTTGTGGTCTACACGAAATCAACTTGCCTCCTATGGCTCCCGGCTCTTCCATTATGCCAGGCAAGGTAAATCCTGTGATTCCAGAAGTAACCAATCAAGTTTGCTTCAAGGTCATTGGTAACGATACAACCATCACCATAGCAGCAGAGGCTGGACAGTTGCAACTCAATGTGATGGAGCCTATCATTGTGCAATGTCTGTTTGAAAGCTCACAGTGGCTGAACAATGCCATGAATACATTGGCTGATAAATGTGTGAAAGGTATTACCATTAACACCCAGCACAATCTTGATGTGGTGAACCATTCCATTGGAATTGTTACCGCATTGAATCCTTACATTGGTTACAAGAACAGTACCAAAGTGGCTAAGGAAGCGTTAAAAACAGGCAAGAGCTTGCACGAAATTGTAGTGGAAAAAGGATTCTTGTCCAAAGAAGAGGTAGACAAAATTCTCGATCCCAAAGGTATGCTCAACGTACACAAGAAGATAGAAGTATAACAGGGTAATCCGAAACTTCTTTAGACTCAATGAAAAGGACGTGGGCAATGTTGTCCACGTCCTTTTTATTGATTGTTATTTGCTAAAACAAGACCGCACAATGCTTCATATTTATGGCACGACAACCTTTTGATGATTGATGAGATACACTCCCTTTGGCAACTGCTGCAATGCACGCTGAACATTATTCGTTGTCCCTATCTCACAGCCTTGGAGGGTATATATCTTAACAGAAGTCGTTTTCGATGTTTGAGCAACATTGTTGATGCCCGTCACCACACCTAAGTTTACACCTGTGGGATTATAGTATGCACCATTTTGAAACTTCAAATCGTTGGTTTGTTTGCCACCCGAAGTGTTGAAGATTATTGCTGTCCGGTAAAACTTTATTAAACAAAATAATTTAGGGCTGACACTTCTCACGAGGTGTCAGCCCTTTTG
>NZ_QFFX01000040.1:0-28059 GCF_023522295.1 Prevotella sp. TCVGH
TAAATATATAAATGGAACAAAGGTAATGATTTACAAGTAGTTGAAACGTTTTTATGCACATTTTTGTCACATTAGCCAGAACATCTCATTTATCTTTTGTGTTGACCTAATAAGATTTTAATTTCTGTCATGGACGGCAGTTATAGATAACCAATCTTTCCCAAATAACCTCTGGGTGGTAGTTGCTTTTCAGCCTTTGAGGTACAAAAAAAGTCAATATGAAAACTTCCATATTGACTTTTTTTGTATCAGAATAAAAGAATTTTGTCTTATGCTTCAGCAGGAGTTTCTTCTGTTTCTGTAGCTGGTGCTTCTTCAGAAGTTTCTTGAGTTCCTTCTTCAGCAGCATTAGCAGCTTCTTCTTCAGCTTTTGCAGCTTCTTCTTCAGCCTTTGCAGCAGCCTTTTTCTCTGCTACCTTCTTTGCTATTTCAGCATTAATCTTCTTCTCTTCTTCAAGTTCTTTTGCAATTGCATCTTTCTTGGCTTGAGCCTCATTGGCAGCACAAGCTTGTAAGCCTTTCACTTTGTCTTGTTTCCAAGCATCGAATTTGCTTTGCATTGCAGCTTCATCAAAAGCTCCCTTCTTTACACCTCCACGCAAGTGTTTCATTAAATAAACTCCTTCGCGTTTCAAAATGTTACGAACAGTGTCGGTTGGTTGTGCACCAACTTCTAACCAATAGAGCGCTCTGTCGAAATTCAAATCTACAGCTGCTGGATTCGTATTAGGATTATACGTTCCAATCTTTTCAGTAAATTTACCATCACGTGGTGCTCTTGCGTCAGCGATAATGATGCTATAAAAAGCATAACCCTTACGACCGCGGCGTTGCAATCTGATTTTTGTTGCCATTTTTTGTATTATTTAAATAGGTTTGAATTAATACTCCCATCTCGTGGAAGTGGTTGCAAAGGTACGATAAAAAGCTAAGTCATCGAAATTGCACGATTAAGAACTTTTGAGTATTAACCTACATTAACGTTTCTTGATGTGTATTTCTATACTTAGGGCAGGAGATTTACATCACACCCTCGTCACGCAGGCGTTCTTGCCATTTCCATGCAGAGGCTAAAACTTCCTCGATAGGGGTGTCCGCCTTCCATTCCAAGACTTTGTTTGCCTTGTCTACGTTTCCCCAAACTTTCTCTATATCGCCCTCTCGGCGTGGTCCGTACTTCCAATTAAGTTTTACACCAGTGGCTTTCTCAAACCCTTTGACAATCTCTAATGTAGACTCACCATGCCCCGTACCGATATTGAAAATCTCAAGAGGACTTGTCTCTTTCTCCAGTACACGCTTCATAGCAGCCACATGTGCCTTTGCTAAGTCTACAACATAAATATAATCTCGGATGCAAGTTCCATCGGGGGTATCATAATCGTTCCCAAAGATAGTGAGTTCCTTGCGAATGCCCATGGCTGTTTGCGTTACGTAAGGTATCAAATTGTTGGGTACTCCATTAGGGAGTTCTCCGATGTTAGCAGATGGATGTGCACCAATAGGGTTAAAGTATCTCAAGATAATACTCTTCAACTTTGCTCCACTATGTATGTAATCTTGGATAATTTCTTCGTTGATTTGCTTGGTATTACCATACGGAGACAATGCTTTTTGGATGGGAGCCTCTTCGGTAACAGGTAGATTTTCAGCCGTTGGCTGTCCATAGACGGTACAACTACTTGAGAAGATGATGCCTTTGACATGATATTTGGGCATCAGCTCCAATAAATTAAGTAGCGAGGTGATGTTGTTCCTGTAATACAGCAAAGGTTTCTCCACGCTTTCGCCCACTGCCTTTGATGCTGCGAAATGGATGATACCTGCAATATCATTATACTTCTTGAACACAGCTTCTGTGTCTTCAAAATTGCATAAGTCAATTTGTTCAAAGTGTGGACGTATTCCAGTTATCTTCTCAATGCCATCAAGAACTTCAATCTTGGAGTTAGATAGATTATCGACAATAACAACGTTGTATCCAGCTTGTTGTAACTCCACGGTGGTGTGTGAACCTATAAAACCCGTTCCACCCGTAACAAGAATTGTCTGTTTCGTTTCCATGTCTATTTTTTTAAGTTAAAAATATTTCTTGTTGCAAAGTTACATATTTTATTCGATTGATGCCACGAATTTACCTTAAAATGCCTATCGATGAGGGGTTGCAAAGTCAAGATTAAATGTAAGAAAAGTTAAATGCCGTTGACGATATTCAATTATTTCTTTCATATTCATCTATTTTACTGGATAGAGGAGGGAGAAATATAGACGAATCAGAGGAGTGTGCGTAACCTTCGTACGACAGTTTTGATACACAAAATTTCTTGGAGCAATATGTTTCTGAATTGAAACATTGACTTAACCCGCTTATCTACATGGGTTAAGGGTGTTATCTACATGAGTTAACGGAGTTATCTACATGGGTTAACGGAGTTATCTACATGGGTTAACGGAGTTATCTACATGAGTTAAGGGTGTTATTCACATGGGTTAAGGGTGTTATTCACATGAGTTAAGGGCGTTATTCACATGGGTTAAGACACTTAACTCATTGCTTCAATAAACATATCTAAATGTGAAGTAAAGTGAAACGAAAAAGGTATTCTACTTTGAATAGTAAAATACCTTTTCATGTTGTTTATTGATTCTCTTTTCGAACGAGCTGTTTGGGCTTTTGCAAGTGTAACTTTTTCTTCTTGAGCCAAGCCGCTTTATGCTCTTCGTACTCTCTTTGTTTTCTTTCTAAATAATTGTCAGCCATCTATTGGAAATGTGAGTAAATGACAGATAAACTCAGTGGTTGATTTCCACCCAACAAGCGTGTGCTGGTGAGTGACATGTCATGCACTACTCGTGTAAGAATTTTGTTTTGATTGTACGAATAATATGTTGCCTGAACGGGTATCACCACCAATTTATTCCAATCTTTGGAACGTGTGCCTGCCATCTTGTTTTTCTTCATTTCCTTGATAACGCTTCCTATATTATGAAAGGTGTATCCGTTGTTAGCTGCATTATAGGTTGCTAAAAACGAAGTTTTATAATCTGCGATGCGCTTGTTTTCAAAAAAACTGTAAAGGCTATCCTTTTGAACTAATAAGAGTGTTTGAGGAATGTCCAATGCATATTTGCTATTCACGAGATTGTTTAGTCGGGCTAAATGAATTTTTGCTGCATTCAGTGAGTCTTTTTCGTGACCCTTCAAAATCTCATCAACGGGGATAGTCAGTTCTGTAAAGATGCCTGCGGGTGACTTCAAATACGTATGCTCATGATTGTTTACCAAACTTTGAATGGTGTGTGCATCATTAGATATGTTGGAAGTTTGAAGCACTTCTTCTGTGCCAGAAAACGAAGCACTCCCGACTTGTTCCTTATTATTATGCTTGAAGGTGAAGTAAATGTTTAATTGACTCAAATTGATATAAACTATTGAGCCAAGTCCACTTGCATTCTTTAGATAAAAACCTGGCACCACATGTTGGGCAAATGAAAATGAATTCTTGAAATACGCAGGATGCTGATAATATTGTTGCAGCACATACGTACCAAAATTGTTATATTCCTTGCCGTCCGGCGCAGTATAAGGTTGGTTAAGCTTGATGGTAATATACTTGCTGCTATTGCCGTTGTTGGATTTTCCTGCTTGTGCTTTGGCGTCCGTCAGCGTATAGATTTTGTCTACCTGATACGCATTTGGTGAGACATAGCCTTGCTTGATAGGGTCGAAATTAGAATAGTATTTTCGATCTTCATTCATAGGTTTGCTCATCGCATAAGCCGTTACTTTCATGGGAGCCAATGAGTCTCCGTAAAAAGTTGCGTAGTAAAGACGGATTTCGCAAGAGTCTGCTACGATGATGTCGTTTATCTTATGCGTCATTTGCTGGGCACTTGGGAAAGCATAGTTCTCTGGTATTCGAAATTGGGTCATATAATTGCCTGTAATATAACCACCCGTTTCGGTATCCTTGATTTTACCTAAATACCCTATGGTAGTTCGAGAGAGTACGGAGTCGGCAGCAATGGAGCGCGTAGATACCATGAATGTATCTGCCGAAATCTCCAGTTTGTCCATCTTATTTGTGAGTGATCCACCGAGTGTATCTGTGGTGTCGTCGCATGATGCGAGCAAAAAAGCAGCAAAAGCGATGATTGCGATAAACTGATTCTTCATTTGTGTTTATGCTATTGTACGGACTTTTATACGATATAAGCGGTCTAACGGAAGACTTATAAATCTATAAAAAGCTCTATTTCTCGAGAATTAAATCATAAAAATCTTGATATGCCTTTGCATATTCCTTTCCTGGATCGTCAAGGAATGGGATGTCTTTGCTCTTGGCATACTGTATGAGGTCTTTGTTGACATCGTTACCAGTTTCTATAATTCCATCACTATAGTCAATGGCTAATTTGCCTAATTCAAAGAAGTCAAACTTTTCGTGATAAGCATCCAATAAGTCTACTTTTGCATCTCTGTATTCCACGCAGCGTTTGAAATTGGTTCCCAAATCCTTCTTAAGCTGGTTTTGAAATAAAGCCGTGATAACTTTTGCATTCGCAAACGAAGGCTCGTCCTTGAAAGCAGTCTTCACATAGAAAGGAACCACTGCTCCCATCCAGCCTTGACAATGGATAATATCGGGCACCCAACGTAATTTTTTGACCGTTTCCAATACACCACGTGCAAAGAATATAGCGCGTTCTCCGTTGTCAGGGTATTCATCACCCGATTCGTCAACGGTCATTTGGCGTTTGGTAAAATAGTCTTCGTTGTCAATAAAGTAAACTTGAATTCTTACTTGTGGTATGGATGCCACCTTGATGAGTAGTGGGTGATCGGTCTCGTCGATGATGAGATTCATTCCAGAAAGGCGAATCACTTCATGTAGCTGGCCGCGCCGCTCATTTATGTTTCCCCATTTAGGCATAAATGTTCTGATTTCGTACCCACTTTCCTGCATCGTTTGTGGAAGTTCGCGACCCATCTTGGACATTTCTGTCTCTGGGACGTATGGCATCATCTCTTGATTGATGAATAAAATCTTTTTTGTCATGTCCTCTTTGGCATTTACTTGTTTATTGTCAGAGCTAAGAATGAAAGACTTTGTAGTACGATACTACAGGTTACATGCTATGCTCCATGCAAAGATACAAAAAATAAATGAAAATAAGGTCGGTTTATTTTCAAATTGAAAATTTAACGTCTGATTTTCAGTATTTTTTATGATTAGAATAAGAATTTATCACAAAAGAAAAGACATCTAACAGCTGTCTATCAACACAGTTGTTAGATGTCTAACGTAAAAAGGAAGGTCATGAATGCTTATTCTATGACCACCAAGGGCGTGTCTTCCATGACACTTTCGCCCTGTTTGATGCAAATAGCAGTGACGGTTCCATCCTTTTCAGCCTCAATATTATTTGCCATCTTCATGGCTTCCAATACTACGACGGTATCTCCAGCTTTCACTTGATCGCCTACTGATACCTTTATTTCTGTAATAACACCAGGGAGTGGAGCTTTGATAGCCTGCTCTGTATTAACCTGTCCTGTGGTAGAAGTCTCTGTTTCTACCTTCTCGTCCGACTGGGGCAGTTGAGTTACAGTTTTCTTCTCTGCTTCGGGCTGCGCTTCCATTTCTACTTGAAAGTCTTTTCCGTTGACAGTTACCTGCGCTTTATTGTCGACTACATCGGTTATTTCGACTTGATATTCTTTTCCGTCGATGATATATTTAAATGTTTTCATATCCTATATTTCCATTCTCGTTGATTGACGAGAGATTATGAACTGTGATTAGTTAGGGTCTCTCTGTGAAAGAGAGGAATTTAGCATTCCATAAAGTGTGCTTGGGTAGAATGGTAATCTTTCCAGGCTCAATATCGTGCACATTATTTCCCTGATATTCAAAGAGAGCCATAGCAATGGCTGCATATATATTCTTATCCATTTTATTTGAATGTTGAGCGGTTGATTACATTGGCATACAGCCATGTTTCTTGGCTGGAAGCTGTTGACGTTTGTGTGCTAACTGTGCCAAACCTCTACAAATTCTAAATCTTGTATTTCTTGGTTCAATGACATCGTCAATATAACCATATTGTGCTGCCTGATAAGGATTAGCAAAAAGGTTGGTATATTCTTCTTCTTTTTCTGCCAAGAAAGCACGAACATCCTCGCCAGCTTCTTTCTTCATCTTTGCTTCTTTAGCACTCAACACGGCTACAGCACCTGATGCACCCATCACAGCTATTTCAGCTGTTGGCCATGCAAAGTTGAGGTCGGAGCGCAATTGCTTGCATCCCATCACGATGTGGCTACCACCATAACTCTTTCGGAGTGTGATAGTAATCTTAGGTACCGTTGCTTCGCCATAAGCATAGAGTAATTGTGCGCCATGAAGAATCACAGCATTATATTCCTGACCTGTACCGGGCAAGAATCCGGGTACGTCTACCAACGAAACGATTGGAATGTTAAAGGCATCACAAAAACGAACAAAACGAGCACCCTTGCGGCTTGCATTGGTGTCGAGAACGCCTGCATAAGCCTGTGGCTGGTTGGCAACAATGCCCACACTCTGTCCATTGAAACGTGCAAATCCTGTAATGAGATTCTTTGCGAACTTGGGTTGGACTTCAAAGAATTCACCATTGTCGGTTATTTCGCCTATCACCTTATACATATTATAGGCTTGGTTCGGATCGTCTGGTAATATCTCGTTTAGCAAATCACTCGTTCTATTGATGGGATCTTCATTCTGTAAGCGAGGAGCTTCTTCGGTATTGTTAGAGGGAAGATAACTAAGAAGGGTTTTAATCAATGCCAAGACTTCTGTATCATTCTTTGCAGTGAAGTGGGTAACACCACTTTTCGTAGCATGAACACTGGCTCCTCCCAAATGTTCTGCATCAATATCCTCACCCGTAACGGTCTTTACGACTTTAGGACCTGTAAGGAACATATAACTTGTTCCTTCTGTCATAAAAATAAAGTCAGTGAGTGCAGGAGAGTAAACAGCACCTCCGGCGCATGGACCTAATATGGCAGAAATTTGTGGAACAACACCGCTTGCTAAGATATTTCTTTCAAATATTTCACCATATCCAGCCAATGCACAGATTCCCTCTTGTATTCGAGCACCTCCAGAGTCGTTCATGCAAATGATTGGAGCACCATTTTGGATGGCTAAATCCATAATCTTACAAATCTTTTGAGCCATGGTAAGAGACAATGAACCACCGTTGACGGTGAAATCTTGTGCGTAAACGTAAACTAAACGTCCGTCAATGGTGGCACTACCTGTCACAACACCATCTCCCAAGATTTGTTTCTTTTCCATTCCGAAGTTATGGCATTGATGAAGTTTGAACATATCATACTCCTCGAAAGAGCCTTCATCAACGAGCATATCTATGCGTTCACGTGCTGTATATTTGCCACGGGCATGCTGCTTTTCAATGGCTTTTAGACCTCCTCCAAGTCGAGCTTGCTCCCGTTTTTCTACCAATGTTTTAATCTTTTCTACTTGTTTACTCATAATTATATTAGTATGAATTTTATTCCTAATTTGACTTTGCAAAGATAATAATATTTCACGAAAGCCTCAAAGCTATCCATGTAAAATATGTTATATGGGATTAAGAATGGAGATGCATTTTCATGGTGCTAATGTCTTCTTTTCTTATTTTCAAGTTTAGGCGCATTGTGGTGTTCTAAGAGGCGAACAATGACATTTTGTCTCAATACTACCATCAACTTAGAATGACTGACATATCTGTCATATATAACACTGCCAAACTTGTCAGCTGTGTTTTTGGCACACTTTTCGTATAGCTTGGGGTGTTTGGTTCAGAACAAGTGTTGCTACTCATGCGGCATCATAGTCCTGAAAATGCAATTTATGAATAACTTAAAATATAATGATTATGAACATTAAACCATTAGCAGACCGAGTTTTGGTGCTTCCTGCACCTGCAGAAGAAAAAGTAGGTGGAATTATTATTCCTGATACAGCGAAAGAAAAGCCATTACATGGAAAGATAGTAGCTGTTGGGAATGGAACAAAAGATGAAGAGATGATTCTTAAAGAAGGGGACGAAGTACTCTATGGAAAGTACAGCGGAACCGAACTTGAGTATGAGGGTGAAAAATACTTGATGATGCGTCAAAGTGATGTACTCGCTATTGTTAAATAGTTGAACGTATAAGACAAAAGCATTGATTCAATAAAAATAATTTAGATACAAACAAAGAAAATAAAGATATGGCTAAAGATATTAAATTTGATGTAGAAGCAAGAGATTTGCTTAAACAAGGTGTTGACCAGTTGGCTAACGCTGTAAAAATCACTTTAGGTCCTAAAGGACGTAATGTTGTTATTGAGAAAAAGTTTGGTGCTCCACAAATAACAAAAGATGGAGTAACCGTTGCTAAAGAAATTGAGTTAGAGGATTCGTTTGAGAATACAGGTGCTCAATTGGTAAAGAGCGTTGCATCCAAAACTGGTGACGATGCAGGTGACGGTACCACCACCGCTACAATATTGACACAAGCCATTGTTTCAGAAGGTTTGAAAAACGTTACAGCTGGTGCTAATCCTATGGATTTGAAAAGAGGAATCGACAAGGCAGTTAATGCAGTAGTTGATTATATCAAGTCCAATGCAGAGCAAGTAGGCGACAATTACGACAAGATTGAGCAAGTTGCTACGGTTTCTGCTAACAATGATCCTGAGATTGGAAAGCTTTTGGCTGATGCCATGCGCAAGGTAAGCAAGAATGGTGTCATCACTATTGAGGAGAGTAAGAGCCGTGATACCAATATCGGTGTTGTTGAAGGAATGCAATTCGACCGTGGATATCTTTCCAGTTATTTCGTAACAGACACGGATAAGATGGAAAGTGTTATGGAAAATCCATACATTTTGATTTACGACAAAAAGATTTCTAACATCAAAGATTTCCTTCCTATCCTACAGCCAGCTGCAGAAAGTGGTCGTCCTTTGCTCGTTATTGCAGAAGATGTTGATTCTGAGGCATTGACAACATTGGTAGTAAACCGTTTGCGTGCAGCATTGAAAATATGTGCTGTGAAGGCTCCTGGATTTGGTGATCGCAGAAAAGCCATGCTTGAAGATATCGCTATTTTAACAGGTGGTGTGGTTATCAGCGAGGAGAAAGGCTTGAAATTGGAGCAAGCTACCCTTGAAATGTTAGGTTCTGCTGATAAAGTGACAGTAACAAAGGACAACACAACCATTGTTAACGGTGCTGGACAGAGTGAAAACATTCAAGCTCGTATCAGTCAAATCAAGAATGAAATAGAACACACAACAAGTTCATACGATAAAGAGAAGTTGCAAGAGCGTTTGGCTAAATTGTCAGGTGGTGTAGCAGTTCTTTATGTAGGAGCTAACAGCGAAGTAGAAATGAAGGAGAAGAAAGATCGTGTTGACGATGCTCTTTGTGCTACTCGTGCTGCAATTGAGGAAGGTGTTGTGGTAGGTGGCGGTACTACCTACATCCGTGCACTGGATGCGCTGAAAGACTTGAAGGGTGTAAATAGTGACGAACAGACTGGAATCAAAATTGTTGAACGTGCAATTGAAGAACCATTACGTCAGATTGTTGCGAATGCAGGCGGCGAAGGAGCTGTAGTTGTGGACAAAGTTCGTGAAGGTAAAGGTGATTATGGTTATAATGCTCGCACCGAAACTTACGAGGATTTACGCCAAGCAGGAATTGTTGACCCCGCAAAGGTGGCACGTGTTGCTTTGGAAAATGCAGCCTCTATTGCAGGAATGTTCTTAACAACAGAATGCCTCATTGTAGACAAACCAGAAGAAAAGCCAGCAATGCCAGCAGCTCCTGGAATGGGCGGAATGATGTAAAGAAAACCTCTTTATTGAGATAAATATGAAGGGACGATTCATAAGGATTCGTCCCTTTTTGTTTTTTATTTGATTTTTTTTTGCACAAATCCTTTTGAATTTCAAAGAATATATATATCTTTGCAATATAAACATCAAAAAACTTACCAAAATGTATTTTGCTGTGAATGCTTAAAAGATATTTTTGATTTGTTTTAGTAGATTAGTTTTTAAGTAGTTTGTTTTAAGAATATCGGATGTCGAGATGACATCCGATTTCTTTTTATCTGTACCTTTTTCTTGTGAACAAGATGGCTATTTGATGAAAAATGATTATTTTTGCAGTACTTTACACAAGGCAAGTATCTGCATGGCAGAATCTTCTTGTTGACAAAGAGTTTTGTATAAATCCTATGAGGGATACTTGGCTATAGAATATATGGAGAAATTAATAGAGCTTTATACACAGTGGGCGCACGAGAACCCCATAAAAATAGACCCCATAGAAGGCGCTGGGAGTAATCGAAGCTATTATCGTTTTACCAATTCTAAAGGAGAGACGACGATAGGAGTGATAGGTACGAGCCGTGATGAGAACCACGCCTTTATTTATCTGACAAATCATTTTTCCAAACAGTTGTTGCCTGTTCCTAAAATATTAGCTGTCGGTGACGATCAACTTCGTTACTTACAGACGGATTTAGGTACCACGTCTCTGTTTGATTTGCTGAAAGATGCCCGTGAAGCAGGAGGGCGTTATACGCAAAAGGAGAAAAAATTGCTCCTGCGTACCTTAGAGGCTCTGCCTGCAATGCAAATACAAGGTGCCCGTGGCTTGGATTTCAAACATTGTTACCCACAACCTACATTTGATGCAGATAGTGTGTTGTTTGATTTAAATTATTTCAAATATTGCTTTCTAAAGGCTACAGGAATTGATTTTCATGAACTGAAATTAGAAGCTAACTTCCGCTTATTTGCAAAAGATCTAACAGCAGAACCTTCCGAATACTTTCTTTATCGCGACTTCCAAGCACGCAATGTGATGATTGACGAGCAGGGAAATCCGCATTTTATTGATTATCAAGGTGGAAGAAAAGGTCCGTTCTATTATGACTTAGCCTCGTTTTTGTGGCAGGCTTCGGCAAAATATCCTTTCAAATTGCGTCGGGATTTAGTCTTTGCTTACTATAACTCGCTGAAACGATACATTGAAGTACCATCCAGTCGTCACTTTGTTGAGCGTCTTAGCCTTTTTGTTTTATTTCGTACTTTGCAAGTATTGGGCGCTTATGGCTTTCGAGGTTACTTTGAACGCAAGAAACATTTCCTATCTTCAATTCCGCCTGCGATACAGAATTTGCGTGAGCTACTGAAGCTCAATGGAGTAGTTTCCAACTATCCTTATATGATGGACATTCTCAAACAGCTCACCGAACTGCCACAATTTGCTATCATAGAACAGCCAAAGACAAAGCGAACTGACGGCTATAAAATTGCCCAACATAATATTTATCATGCCAATCCTGTTGACGGACCTGCTACGTTTTCTAAATATGACGGTGGGGGAGTCTTGGTGGTACGTGTTTACAGCTTTTCTTTCCACAAAGGAATCCCAGAAGATTCGAGTGGCAATGGTGGAGGATATGTCTTTGATTGTCGTTCTACTCACAATCCGGGGCGTTATGAACCATATAAATGTCTCACAGGATTGGACGAACCTGTGATTCGTTTCTTGGAATCTGATGGCGAGATACTTACTTTTTTAGACCATATCTACAAGTTGGCAGATCGCCACGTAAGCCGTTACATAGAGCGTGGTTTCACGAGTTTGATGTTCTCGTTTGGCTGTACAGGAGGGCAACATCGAAGTGTTTATGCGGCACAACATTTGGCAGAACACATCCATGACAAGTTTGGCATTGAGGTAAGAATCATTCATAGAGAACAAAATATCAATCAAACCTTGCCCGCTAAATAAAGGATGTTACACCCATTCGCATGATACAGCCGTTTGAAAGTAGTCGTAGAAAATTACAAGTTCAATAAAAAAGAATACACGTCATGAAGCAAGCCATGATTTTTGCAGCTGGTTTAGGCACTCGATTACGCCCCTTGACAGACCACATGCCCAAAGCATTGGTTCAAGTTGGTGGTGTACCGTTGCTTCAATTGGTTATCGAACGATTGAAGAAAGCTGGATTCGAGCGTATCATTGTCAACGTACACCACTTCTCGCAGCAAATCATCGACTTCCTTCATGCGCACGATAACTTTGGCATAGACATCCTTATTAGTGAAGAAAGAGAGACACTTCTTAACACGGGCGGGGGTATCAAGTATGCGCAGAAACTATTTACACAGGAGCGAATCCTTATCCACAATGTGGACATATTGAGCAATGTGGATTTGTCCCATTTCTATACAAGGAATCAAGAAGCTGCCGCCACCTTGCTTGTGAGTGAGCGCAAAACAAAACGCTACCTACTTTTTGATGAAACATTAAAATTGGTGGGGTGGACCAATATAGAGACTGGAGAGGTACGCTCACCTTTTCCTGATATCAATCCAGCTCACTGTAAGATGTTTGCCTTCGCGGGCATTCACAACTTTTCGCCGACATTGTTTCCACTGATGCAGGATTATCCTTCCAGTTTTAGTATCATTGATTTTTATTTAGATATTTGTAAACACATACCCATAAAAGCGTATATAGATACAAACCTGCAACTATTGGATGTTGGCAAACCAGAGACACTAAGTCAAGCCGCTGCGTTTATGTCTCGATGGGATACTCCCACGACGTCATCACAGCCTCATCCAACAAGTTGATTCATTTGATTTATTCATTCGATATTATTCATTTTCAATTATAGCTATATGCAACAGAAGATTATTATCTTAGATTTTGGTTCGCAAACCACACAGTTGATAGGTCGACGTGTACGCGAACTGGATACCTTCTGCGAGATTCTGCCGTACAACAAGTTTCCCAAAAACGATGACTCTATTATCGGTGTCATCCTTAGTGGCTCACCTTATTCTGTTCATGATCGTGAGGCCTTCCTGTGCAATTTATCCGATTTCATGGGCAAATATCCTGTTTTAGGTATTTGTTATGGTGCACAATTTATTTCGCATACTCATGGTGGAAAGGTTGAACGCACGGAGACGCGTGAATATGGGCGTGCACTCCTTAAAGACTTTGATGCAGAAAATCCGCTTTTCAAAGGTTTTGAGCCTCATTCACAGGTATGGATGAGTCATGGAGATACCATTACTGCAATTCCTTCCGATTGCCATGTCATCGCAAGTACTGCTGATGTACACTATGCAGCCTATGCCAGTGATACATATCCAATGTGGGCTGTTCAGTTTCATCCTGAAGTTTTTCACACCACACAAGGTACTACTTTGTTGAAAAACTTTGTGGTTGATATTTGTGGAAGTAAACAACAATGGAGTCCAGCTTCATTTGTGGAAACCACAGTGAAGGAGCTTAAACAGCAGTTAGGTAACGATCGAGTTATTTTAGGCTTAAGTGGAGGAGTAGATTCTTCCGTTTGTGCCACGCTATTAAACAAAGCGATAGGAAAAAATCTCACTTGTATTTTTGTAGACCATGGAATGCTGCGCAAAGATGAGTTTAAGCGCGTGATGAAGGCATACGAAGGTTTGGGGCTCAATGTCATTGGTGTAGATGCCAGCAAAAAGTTCTTTCAAGACTTGAAAGGCGTTACCGATCCAGAAGAAAAGCGTAAGATTATAGGTCGTGATTTTGTGGAGGTGTTTAATGCAGAAGCCAAGAAAATTACAGACGCTAAATGGTTGGCACAAGGTACTATCTATCCAGACAGAATAGAAAGTCTAAGCATTACAGGAATGGTGATTAAGAGTCATCATAACGTTGGCGGACTTCCTAAGGAGATGAAGCTGAAACTTTGCGAACCACTTCAATGGTTGTTCAAAGACGAGGTGCGCCGTGTAGGGCAACAATTGGAGATGCCCGAGCACCTGATTAAACGTCATCCGTTCCCTGGTCCGGGCTTGGCAGTCCGCATCTTGGGCGATATTACCCCTGAAAAGGTAGCCATACTTCAGGCAGCTGACGATATTTATATTGAAGCACTGCATCAATGGATTTGTGAGGATGGACAACCGCTCTACGACAAGGTGTGGCAAGCAGGGACAGTACTTCTCTCCACCATACGGAGTGTTGGTGTGATGGGGGATGAACGCACCTACGAGCACCCTGTTGCACTTCGTGCGGTTACCAGCACCGATGCCATGACAGCAGACTGGGCGCACTTGCCATACGAGTTTCTTGCCAAGGTTTCTAACGAAATCATCAATAAGGTCAAGGGTGTAAATCGCGTATGTTATGACATTTCGTCAAAACCACCTTCGACGATTGAATGGGAATAAATATAGTGGTATGGGTATAGTGCTTCAGAGATAGAGAAGCGCCATATCCTGTCCGTTTGTTAAAGTAGGCATTGGCAGTACTGGTAGGTATTGCCAATGCCACTTTTCATTTCATCTGATGGATGAAACTTCAACACCGTTTTTTCTTTCTCATTTTTGGCAAAAACATTCATTGCTTTTGTCCTATTATTTTACCAAAAATCGACCGTCTAAAATCTTCAAAATAGAAAAAATCAATAGGCAAATGAGATGCAAAAATGCACTGATTTTAACAAAATAAACGTCTCTCAAAGCTGAAACATTGATTTTACGGGCTTGGAAACATACATTAGCGGTGTTATTCACATGCTTCAAGTGCATTAAAGCATGCAAATTGCAGGCTTATCTCAATGGGTTAGTCGAAGAAAAATGGGGGAAAATGGAGTAACAGGAGAGACTTTATTTGTAACATATTCAATAACAAGCGATTATAAACCTTGCTCATAACTCGCGTATTTGCGACCCACTTTACTGTTGGTGATTTACACGCGAGTTTTGAGAGGCACTTTGTAAAGGAAATTCAGCAATAATTATCATTCCATACAGCGTGCTACCAAACCTATATAGGCTGCTTTATGGGTGGTTTTCATTGTAAAAAAATCATTTTGATCGAATGTGATGATGAAATGCTAAGGACACTTGTTGTCAGGAAAGGATAAAGGCATCTTGTTCATTACACACAACATAGATAGCCACATAACTGCGCTATCGGATTGGCGAGCTTTTTTCTTATGAAAAAAAATTGTATGACTCCTTATAAGTTAGTATATTTGCTGTCATAAATATTAGATGATGATGAATAAGCAAGATTTTTTAGACATATTGGAAGAACATAGGAGATTGAGCTTCCAAGACCAGATAGACTATGAAAAGTTCTATCTCTATTCCATCATAACTCATTCAACTGCTATCGAAGGCTCGACGATGACTGAGGTAGAGAACCAGCTACTCTTTGACGAAGGACTTACTGCCAAGGGCAAAAGTATTATAGAGCAGAACATGAACCTCGACCTGAAGGCAGCCTATGAAAGAAGCATGGACATGGCAAGGGAACACACTCCTTTCTCCATCGACATGCTAAATGAATTGTCTTCAACTGTAATGAGACGCACAGGAGGGATAGTCAATGCGCTGGGTGGTGTATTTGACTCGTCAAAGGGAGATTTACGTCGGGTAAACGTAACGGCAGGAGCAATGGGAAAGTCTTACATGAGTTACCTAAAGGTTCCACAAAAGTTAGACGATTTCTGCAAAGAAATGAATGAGAGACGTACAAATCTCATTAAAGAACCTGATGTATATGAGCAATACCGTCTAAGCTTTGACGCACATCTGAAGCTTGTAACGATTCATCCATGGGTAGACGGTAATGGAAGGATGTCAAGATTGATGATGAATCATCTTCAAACAGAGTTCGGTTTGGTTCCCAGTAAGGTATTAGTGGAAGACAAAGCCGAATACATCGAAGCCTTGGTAAAATCAAGAGAAGAAGATTCATGTTTGCCATTCCAAAACTTCATGTTCAGGGAACACGCCAAGAATCTCCAACAAGAAATTGATAATTACAAGTTGTCTTTGGGTGAAGAGGAAGAAAGATAGAATTCCCTTCGCCATTTCAGAACATTAAATCAATGAAGGATTAACAGAACAAAAAATCAATGAAGGGGCATCGGAGCTTTATCGTTCATTAAGTGGATAGCCTTGACACGATATTTTGTACGATTATCTCATTCGAGTAAACCGATTGAAGCTTTGAAATAATAAAATTAATCGATAAATACCCTAAAATAATGATTGATATATTGTAAAATATATATATATTTGTACCCAAATATTGTTATAACAAGATTGAAACAATGAAAGTTCATAAGATGTACGAACCTGAAGATAAGCTTATTTCCATTATTGGAGATAACTATAGTGTTCTTCAAAGCCTTGGATCGTTTGGCATCAACTTAGGCTTTGGTGACAAAACGGTTCGTGAAGTTTGTGAGAGTCAGAATGTGGATACTTATACTTTTTTGGCGATAGTGAACCTCACCATAAATGGATATAAGGGGGATGAAGATTCAAATGAACTGAATATTCCTACCCTGATTCAATATTTACGCGCAAGTCATTCGTATTATCTTGATTTTCAATTACCATTCATTCGAAAGGAACTGGCAGGCGCTTTGGACGAAACCAATAACTTGGCTCGACTCATCTTGAAACTATATGATGAATACGCACATTCTATCAGAAATCACATGCGGTATGAGGAGAAGAATGTTTTTCCGTATGTTGATGATTTATTGAATGGTAAAATCGACGAAACATACGATATTGAGACCTATTCTAAACACCATGGACAAACAGACTTAAAGCTGAAGGAGTTAAAGAATATCATTATTAAATATTTACCTTCTAATGGACTGATGAACAATCAGCTGACAGCCACATTGTACGATATCTATAATTGCGAACAGTGGCTTACGCTTCATTCTATGGTAGAAGATGAAATATTTATCCCTGCCATTCGACATATAGAAAAGAAGTTAAGACAAAGTGATGTTTCCATTAAGATATCTTCGATGCTCAGTCAGGTACCACATAGTCAGGAAATTTTAAGTGAGCGCGAAAAGGAGGTTATCGTCAGTTTGGTTCAAGGTATGACGAATAAAGAAATTGCCGACCATCTATTTATTTCTATCAATACGGTGATTACACATCGCCGAAATATAGCACGAAAGCTACAGATACATTCTCCATCGGGTTTAACGATTTACGCAATAGTGAATAATCTGATAGATATTCGCAACGTTAAGTTATAAAGTGCTTTTCAAACTTTCAAGGAGTAATTTGTTTCCGCTTTTCTTTTTATTTAGTTTTGGGTTGTGGTGAGTTGTCTGGAGTTTTTGTTTTGACTTTTTTCTGACGTCTCCTTCCAAACAAGTCACGTAGGTTTGTAAAGTCTTTCTTGATAATTAAGCCCACTCCTTGTGTTGTTAAACTATTGCGCGTGAAATATCGGTCATTGGTCTGATTATAAATCTTTACCGCCAAATTGCCATTCGGATAGAGTAAGTATTTGATATCAAAATCGCCAATAAAAGTAGTGGTCGCATTTGGATTATCACGATATCCAAATTGCCCATTGATATTTAGGCGGTTATCTAATAATCGTCCAGACAAGCTCCCTTCATATTCTGCATTGTTAAATCCTTCTGTTCCGGGAGAAATATTCGCACCGAAGTTCCAATTGGTATTGTCGATCACAGAATTTAAGACCGTATTTATCTGTTGACTCAATGTTCCACTCAAAATGCTTTGCATGGCTAACGTTGCTTGACTGGGTTGAGTGGGGTTGTTGATAGCTGCATTTTTGGTTTCTTGTGAATAAAATCTGCCTACTGCGAGAAGATACAAAACTTGTTGCTTCGTTTCTTCTTCACTATTCATCAAACTATATACCATTTGCTTTGCATCATTGTTAATGGTTGGCAGGTCTAAGTTAAAATCAATTTGCGGCGTATCGGGAGTGCCAGTGATATTCATCAAACAGTTGACACGAGTATTATTCCTTGTGAAAGACTTGCCGATATTTAAGTCAGCTAAGCTAACACCATTCACTGTGTAAATGGCATTTAGGTCTAAGGTGGCAAGGTATGGATTTCCACCAAATGCAATCGTTCCTCCTTGTCTAAACTGGAAATCTTTCTTGATGATATTTTGAACCGTCAGACGATAGATGCCATGATCCACCACGTAGTTGCCATAAATATCAAAGGTTCCCTTATTATAGTAATTGGTTCGTAACACTCCATTTCCTCTCAAGGAGATGTAGTCGCCTGTCTGGTTGTCCATAATAAGTTTAATCTCCATGTTTGGCGTACAATTGATAAGGAAGTTAAGTCGGATGTCACTTGGGATTTCTCGCAGGAATTGTGTTGTTTGTTGCAGTGGTTCGAGTTCATTCGTCGTACCATTCTTCATAGAGTCAGCTTGTGACGTCCATTTGATAAACTTTTGTGTATCTAAATGCCCATAGCCAGCAACATTGTAAACAAATTGTGAGCCTTTTTGCGGAGTCGCATCCACATCTATAGTCAGTTCACCGCTTTTTGTTTTTATGTTACAATCTCCTGTTAAATAAGCGGTTCCATAAAAGTTTTCCTCTTCAAAATCGTGTGTGTCATAAGCCAACAAATGGTCTGCCTTCACATGCAAATCACATTGTATATCACTGAGGTGGTCATGTTTTAATGCACCATTAAGGATTCCGGTGTGTTGGTGACGATCGTAAATGATGTTATGATTAAAAATAATTTCGTTAGGGACTAATCGAATCGTATCGTTCTTTAAGGTATAGGTCGTATGAATGGGCGTAATTCCAACGGTTCCATCTGCTACTACCTGTCCCGTTAAATTCAAACTACCTAAGTTTCCAAAGAGTCGAAGCCTACCACGACCATTCGCATCTACCTGTTGCATAAAGCTATCACAAAAGCCCTCCAAGAACTCTAAGCGAGTGTTGTTGGCTAAGATGTCTAAATCCAAGTAATCACGTTCAGGAGAAACGTACCCATTAATTACTGTTTTACGATGTTCATCATTGGCAACAGCGTTAATGTCAATCTGTTTAGTCTTTTCGTTCCAAGCGACGTGCGCATCTAAGGCGCCCATTCTTCCTGTCTCGAACTTGAATTGATTTACCAGCACATCGGCACGACCTCTCGGATTTCCAAACAATCCAGACGCAACAACCTTGCCAGACAGTAAGCCGCCAAACTCTACAGCATGAAAGTTAAGAAGATTCAGAACATAGCTAACGTCAATATCTTTTAAGTCTATCAAAAGCGAATCATTAGGATTGCGGGTTGCCAATCCACTGACAATGATGTGCTGATCGTCGTGGTGAATAGAGAAGTAGTCTACATTCAAATGATTCTTACTATAAATAATGTCAGAGGGTTCTATTCTCCAAATACTATCTTCAACTAATATTTCAGAAGGATGTATGTTGATATGGGCAGCCGCATCGCCTTTGTTATTCTTGAAGAATTGTGTTTCTGTGTTGACAGTACCACGGAAGGGATGCGATTCATGATTATCAAAAGAGAGTTTTGTCAATAAATGATTGTTAGCAGCTGCAGACTTTATCGACCATGACCATTTCTTATCTTGCTTGTTCAGGCGATTCAGTTCGGCATCCAAACAAAGTGTATCTTGTCGTGTTTGAAGGTGAGCATAGCATTGATAATATTTCTTACCCTCATAAGTAAAATCTGGTGCTGTAATATGGACATTCATCAAATTCTGTGAACTCTCCATGGTTCCACTAATTTGTAGAGGTTGGTGTAACACAAATGGAACACCAAAAAAGTAAGGTGCCCAATCAGTATTGCGAATATCTGCATAAAGTCGAGCATTCGTGGGAGCGGTATGCCGTTGACGTATTGGGGTTAAGTGCTGCAAACTGGGTAACTTCTCTATCATGATGTTAACAACATTTTGAGAAAGAGCATCGTAATCGAATGTGCCTACAATCATAGCACTTCCAAAATCCCCATTAATGGATACAAAATGTTCATGCTTTTCATCAAAGCCAGCCTTCAAATCCAAATGGTTGAGTTGGTATTGAGAACGCTGATCAACAATTCTAAGATGATTTAAGCTCAATTGACCTGTTGCATCCTTTAATGATTTACCTGATACATTTGCACCAACTTCAAAACTGACTTTACGGTGTGGAAGCTTCTTAGAAATATTGAGCGCTGCTAAATGTAAATCTTTTGCCTGCGCATCTAATTGCACTTGGTAAATTGTTTGATGACGATTTACTTTTCCTCTAATATGAAGTTCTCCGTTGGGATCATTAAGATTTGCAACTCCCTCAAAGCTTGTGATCTCATTTTTAGGATTGAGTAGACCGTTGCCGTCAATATAAATATGGTGATAGGTGTAACCTTTATAGTCAATTTTGGATATATCTCCTTTCAATAGGAATTTGGAATGATTCGAGTATCTTTGAAAATCTTTCAGTTCTAATCTTGAAGTAATGTTCCCTAAGTCTTTTCTTTCCAGTAGTTTATCAAGACTAAGCTCTATGGTTTCCAAAGTTCCATTGTAGTTGTTTTTCTCTTTATGCAAACGAAACTTCAGTTCTCCAAGATTTGATGCCAACTGACCATCAATATTGAAGTCTTGCTGAACACCGCGAGCCAAACCCTTTAATTTCAGATTTGTGAAGTGCTGAAAAGGAGACTGTTGCGCTATTTTCGGGAAAAATGTTGACAGCATTTTGCTGGTTGCTCCCAATTCCTTAAGCTCCAACATCCATTTCAGGTTTTTATCCAAGTCCTGCAGTGTTGCGTTTGCAGTAGCTTTGAACATATTTTCTGCTTGTAACTGCAAGTTAGATAGCGTCAATGAACTACGATTTCCATGAAACGAGGTTTTGATATCAAACGGAAAAGTATACTTGGAGAGTTGAGCATCTAAGAAAGAAAAGTCTGCTAATGTAAGCTTTGAGCTTTTGATTCTACCTTTATATGAAAGTGTAGATAAATCAATGTGATGATTCTTTTGATGATAATTTGTGCGAACCTCGTCGACATGAAGCATCGAATGGGGGAGAGAGAGGTTGAAATTCTCTAAAAAACATGAAGAGGAGTTTGCTATTAACTTTGCTGTTAAGGATTTAACATGCAATCCAGACTTTTCCTTAAACGATAAGTTTTTTAACTTTACATTGAGAGAGTCATTCGAAATATGATTAAAAACAATGTGCGAACTTATCTCTGTAAATGCCATATCATTGAAAGAAAAATGATTTTCTTTGGGTTGATCAAGAACTCGATAACGGATGTTTCCACGACGGATAATCATTGAGTTTAGATTGATTGGCGTGGATTGCGAAGTAGTGTCTTTAGATGCAAGTGAATCAATAAGAAATTGAAAGTTTGTTTGTTCATGCTTGTTCGCCTGATATAAATTGGCTTTTATGCCAAATAACTGTGCAGACGAGATGTTGATTCCTCCACGCATCAATGAGAATACATCAAACTTTACCGAAAGACGTGAGGCTTGGAGCATGGGGACTCCTTTTTGGTCGTTCATGAATAACCCGTCTATAACCAATCGATTCAAAAAACCTAAATAAACTCGTTCGACACGAACTTGTGTTCCAAAACGTTTGGATAAATAGCTTCCCGCTTGTTGCCCCATTAAAGTCTGAATTGCTGGAATGTGCAACAAAATAACTATTGTAAGATAAAATCCTACAATGCTCCATAAAGCAATATTTAATATATTTTTGAACTTTCTCAGGGCAATCTTTATTAATTGGCTGCAAAATTACATCATTTTTCTGTACGAAGTAAATAAATGCCTGGAATTTCTTTTATTAATCAGTAAAAGTTACTAATTTTGCCAAACAGATAGCGTTTAGAAAATTCATATATGCTTTTTTGTTTGAACAAGATTTAATTTATATAATTTATGGTAAATGTAATTAAGTTACGTAAGGGCTTAGACATTAATCTTAAAGGGAGAGCCAAGGATGAAAAAACGTCCTTGAAACTGAGTCATGAATATGCGCTCGTTCCAGACGATTTTGTCGGTGTAACCCCTAAAGTGATTGTACACATTGGTGACGAAGTGAAAGCTGGTGAAGCACTCTTTGTCAACAAGAACTTTCCTGAGGTGAAATTCTCATCGCCTGTGAGTGGGAAAGTAAAGTCAATCGTGAGAGGTGAAAGGCGCAAGGTAATGGCTGTTGTCGTGGAAACTTCACAACAACAAGAGTTTGTTGATTACGGAAAGAAAGATGTAACTCAACTTTCTTCTGAGCAAGTCATCGAATCATTGTTAGAAGCAGGCATCTTCGGTTATATCAACCAGTTGCCTTATGCGGTATCAACTAACCCAAAAGAATGTCCGAGAGCTATCTTCGTGTCGGGATTTAGAAACATGCCTTTGGCAGGAAAGTTTGAGTTTGAGCTGCAAGGCAATGAAGAAGCTTTTCAGACTGGATTAACGGCTTTGTCTAAGATAGCGAGAACCTATCTGAATATTCATGCGAATCAGAAAGCAACAGCATTAACGCAAGCAAAAGATGTTGAAGTGACCGTTTTCGATGGTCCATGTCCTTCGGGTAATGTTGGTGTGCAAATTAACCACATCGCACCTGTAAATAAAGGCGAAGTAGTTTGGACCGTTGATCCTACTGCCGTGATATTCATAGGTCGTTTGTTCTTGACAGGCAAAGTACAACTTACACGAACAGTGGCTGTAGCAGGTAGTGAAGTGAACGAACCAATGTATGTTGATGCTTTGGTGGGAGCTCCGATATCAGACCTCTTAGCTGGACAAGTGACAAAAAAGATAAATCCAGAAGATGGAGAATGTCTTCGTATTATCAACGGAAATCCTTTGACAGGAAGACAGTGTCATCTGAATGATTTCTTAGGAGCCCATACTTCAGAGGTATGTGTCATTCCAGAAGGTAATCAAGCTGACGAGTTATTTGGTTGGATTTTACCAAGAACCAATCAATTCTCTGCTTCACACAGTTATTTCTCTTGGTTAATGGGGAAAGACAAGAAGTACGATGTGGATGCTCGTATTAAAGGAGGAAAACGCCACATGATTATGAGCGGCGAATATGATAAGGTGTTGCCAATGGATATCTTTGGTGAATATCTGATAAAAGCTTTAATAGCTGGAGATATTGACAAACAGGAACAGTTAGGTATTTATGAAGTTTCACCAGAAGACTTTGCCGTTGCTGAGTTTGTAGATTCTTCTAAGTTGGAACTTCAGAAGATTGTACGCAATGGTCTGGACATATTAAGAAAAGAAAACGCATAAGGACATGAGTTTGAAAAAATATTTAAATAAAATCAAGCCACACTTCGAAGAAGGTGGAAAACTCCACGCTTTTTGGAGTATTTATGACGGTTTTGAGAGTTTCCTTTATGTTCCGAACACAACAGCCAAGACAGGTGCACATATCCATGATGCCATTGATTCCAAGCGAATCATGAGTTTAGTGGTCATTGCTCTAATGCCTGCGCTTTTGTTTGGAATGTATAATATTGGTTATCAAAACTATTCTGCTGCAGGCCAATTGGCAAACGCTTCCTTTTGGGAGATGTTTGGGTTTGGATTTCTTGCACTGTTACCAAAGATTTTGGTTTCTTATATTGTGGGATTAGGTATTGAATTTGCCTGGGCACAATGGAAAAAAGAAGAGATACAAGAAGGCTATCTTGTTACAGGTATGTTGATGCCACTCATTATTCCAATAAGCTGTCCTTTATGGATGTTAGCTTTATCCATTGCATTTGCAGTTATCTTTTGCAAGGAAATATTTGGGGGTACAGGCATGAATATTTTTAATGTTGCTTTATCGGCTCGTGCCTTTTTGTTCTTTTCATATCCAAGTGAAATGACAGGAGATACAGTTTGGGTAGCTAATCATTCCATTTTTGGATTAGGAAATACATTACCAGATGCTACTACAATGGCAACTCCTTTAGGTGAGTTGGCGCAGCACACTGAAATCCCTTATACCATCAATGAAATGATGATAGGATTAATACCCGGTTCTGTTGGAGAAACAAGTGTTATTGCGATAGCCTTGGGTGCGATACTCTTACTTCTCACAGGCATTGCTTCATGGAAAACAATGTTCAGTGTTTTTGCAGGAGGTGGTATCATGGCAGTGCTTTTCCAATCTCTTGGAATGACTCCTATTGAATGGTATGAACATTTAATTTTAGGAGGTTTTTGCTTTGGTGCTGTCTTTATGGCCACTGACCCAGTAACATCTGCACGCACAGAGACGGGTAAGTACATCTATGGAGCTCTGATTGGAGTAATGACAGTGATTATTCGTGTCATGAATCCGGGATATCCAGAAGGTATGATGCTCTCCATATTGTTTGCAAATATGTTTGCCCCACTGATTGACTATTGTGTAGTTCAACACAATATTAGTAATAGAATGAAACGTTTAACTGCTGATAATAAATAAGACAATGGCTGAAGAAAATAAAAAAGGATTGAATACCAATTCTAATTCCTATACGATTATATATTCAATCATTATCGTGATTCTTGTTGCGTTCTTGTTAGCTTTTGTATTCCAGGCTTTGAAACCTATGCAAGATGCTAACGTTGCATTGGACAAGAAGAAGCAGATATTAAATTCGTTGAATATTAGAGATTTGAACAATGAAGAAGCTGCTGCAAAGTATCAAGAAGTTGTACTTGCTGATGAAATTATAGATGAGCAAGGGAATGTTCTTGAGAAAGGTGAACAGGGTGGAGAAAACTACGGTTTTAAGCTCAATTCAGCCGACTTTAAGAATGGAAAGTTAGCACTCTTCGTTTGTAAGGTTGATGGACAAACCAAATATGTGATACCTGTTTATGGCATGGGACTATGGGGAGCTATCAATGGTTATATTGCCATTAATGCAGATAAGTCGACTGTCTTCGGAACTTACTTTGACCATGAAAGTGAAACAGCTGGATTGGGTGCTGAAATTAAAGACAATCGCGCATGGCAAAACCAATTCCAAGGTAAAAAACTATTTGCGCAAGATCCCAACAAAATCGCATTGGCTGTTAGTAAGAAGGTGGAAGACCCTTCCACGCAAGTCGATGGTATAACGGGTGCTACGCTCACTTCTAACGGTGTTACTGAGATGTTGCAGACTTGTTTAGGTGCATATATGAATTTCTTAAAAGCTCATTAAATTGATTTATAATTATGTCATTATTTTCAACACAAAATAAGAAAGTCTTTACAAACCCTCTCAATTTGGATCATCCTATTTTGGTTCAAGTCTTGGGAATCTGTTCGGCTTTGGCAGTAACTTCACAATTAAAGCCAGCTATTGTCATGGGATTGGCAGTGACGGTTATTACTGCATTTTCAAATGTAATTATTTCGATTATTCGCAACACCATCCCAATGCGAATCCGTATCATCGTGCAGCTGGTTGTCGTTGCGGCATTAGTGACGATTGTCAGTCAGATCTTAAAAGCTTATGCGTATGATGTAAGTGTTCAGCTTTCAGTATATGTGGCTTTGATTATTACCAACTGTATTCTGATGGGACGCTTAGAAGCATTTGCAATGATGAACAAACCTTGGCCATCTTTTCTTGATGGAGTAGGTAATGGGTTAGGTTACGCAATGATTTTAGTTATTGTGGGAGCTTTCCGTGAATTATTTGGTAGAGGTACTTTATTAGGATTTACGATTATTCCATCGTCATTCTATGACTTTGGATATATGAATAATGGTATGATGGCGATGCCAGCCATGGCATTGATTCTTGTAGGATGTGTTATTTGGATTCACCGCGCATATTTCTATAAAGAAGAAAAGTAACGGATACTAAATATTTTAATTAGAATTATTATGGAACATATCATATCATTATTTTTTAGATCGATATTTGTCGACAATATGATTTTTGCATTCTTTTTAGGAATGTGTTCATTTTTGGCAGTATCGAAGAATGTGAAAACCTCGTTTGGTTTAGGAATGGCTGTGACGTTTGTACTTTTTGTCACCGTCCCAGTGGACTATCTCCTACAAACCAAAATACTCGATCCATTAGGGTTAAGCTATCTTAGTTTTATCATCTTTATTGCGGTCATCGCAGGTATCACTCAATTAGTTGAAATGTTGGTGGAGAAATACAGTCCTTCATTGTATTCGTCTTTGGGTATATTCCTCCCACTGATTGCCGTAAACTGTGCCATCATGGGTGGCTCCATGTTTATGCAACAGCGCATCAACTTGGATCCAAGCAACACCCAATATATCGGTAATATCTTCGATGCCATCGCTTATGCCGTGGGTAGTGGATTAGGATGGACACTCGCTATTGTGTTGATGGGTGCTATCCGTGAGAAATTAGAATATAGTGATGTACCAAAGCCTTTGCAAGGACTCGGTATTACATTTATAACAGTAGGACTAATGGCTATCGCCATGATGTGCTTCTCTGGACTAAAAATATAATTAGCTATGAACTTTAGTTTTATATTAACAAGTATTATTGTTTTCTTGAGTGTAATACTCTTACTTGTCATTATTTTGCTTGTTGCAAAAAAATATTTGTCTCCAAGCGGAAATGTCAACATCATTATTAACGAAGATAAGACACTCAGCGTTCCACAAGGTGCTTCTATCATGAGTACCCTCACTCAAAATGGAATTTACTTACCCTCTGCATGTGGCGGAAAGGGCAGTTGTGGACAATGCAAATTACAAGTGATTGAAGGAGGTGGTGAAATCTTGGATTCAGAGCGTCCTCACTTTTCAAGAAAAGAGATAAAGAATAATTGGCGTTTGGGATGTCAGTGCAAGGTGAAAGGTGACTTAAAAATCAAAATACCTGAAACCGTTTTAGGTGTTAAAGAATGGGAATGCACCGTCATCAGCAATAAAAACGTGTCGAGCTTCATCAAAGAGTTCAAAGTGCAATTGCCTCCTGGCGAGCATATGGACTTCATTCCAGGCTCTTATGCTCAAATATCTATTCCTGCGTTTGATGTTATTGATTACGACAAAGATTTCGACAAGAATGACATTGGCGAAGAATACATTGGTGCATGGAAGAAATTTAATATCTTATCACTCAAGGCTCACAATCCAGAACCTACCGTTCGTGCTTACTCTATGGCGAACTATCCTGAGGAAGGTGATATTATCATGCTGACGGTACGTATTGCATCTACTCCATTTAAGCCACGTCCACAGGTAGGATTCCAAAATGTTCCTACGGGAATTGCTTCCAGTTATATCTTCTCTTTGAAACCGGGTGATAAGGTAAAGATGAGTGGACCTTACGGTGACTTCCATCCAATCTTCGACTCTAAGAAAGAGATGATTTGGGTCGGCGGTGGTGCTGGTATGGCTCCTCTACGAAGCCAAATCATGTATATGCTTAAAACGCTGCACACAAGAGATCGCGAGATGCACTATTTCTACGGTGCTCGCTCTTTGAATGAAGCCTTCTTCTTAGACGATTTCCACGAGTTAGAAAAAGAATATCCTAACTTCCACTTCCATTTGGCTTTGGACAGACCTGATCCAGTAGCTGATGAAGCAGGAGTAAAATACACGGCTGGTTTTGTTCATCAAGTAATGTATGATACCTACTTGAAGGATCATGAGGCACCCGAAGATATAGAATACTACATGTGTGGTCCTGGTCCTATGAGTGCCGCTGTACAGAAAATGTTAGATAGTATTGGTGTCGATCCTGAATCTATCATGTTTGATAACTTCGGATAAGTTGGTACAAATTAAAACAAACTAACATATAATTAAAAAAGTCGCTGAATATCAGCGACTTTTTCTATTCTGTATATCATTGTTGCAACCTAATTATTGATAGGATTTGCAATACTTCTTATCGGTATGGGATTGTAAACCAACTCTGTCCCTACGAATGGCTCCTATTCATGCTATTGTCAATCACTTTCACAGATTTTTGTTGTTCGCCTCTCTTGCTTAGAGTTGGTTTAGGTATTCATATAGTTAAGCCCATTGTCTACATGCTTCAATGTTGTTGACCCATGTAGATAACAGCACTAACTCATGAAGATAGTTGTCCAAAACAGACTGTTTGTACTTTCCTAAAATCACTTGACAGTTTTTATTCACTTTTCCTAATTTACTTGTCAAATTTTTTCATTCATTCTA
>NZ_QFFX01000041.1:0-26418 GCF_023522295.1 Prevotella sp. TCVGH
CGCTAAGTGAATGATAATGAACAGTTAATAAATTACAAATATTTTCCAATTATTTGGAAAGCAACATAGAAGTTATGAACAATCTATTTGAAAAAGAACTTGTTATAGCGAGCATCAAACAGTCGTTTGTGAAGCTCGACCCGAGGCAGATGATAAAGAACCCCATTATGTTCACGGTGGAGATTTGCACTGCCGTTATGCTGCCCGTGACCATCTATTCGGCGTTTAGCAGCGAGCAAGGCTCGTTTGCCTACAACGCATGGGTTTTGCTTATCCTCTTCGTCACCCTGCTGTTTGCCAACTTTGCCGAGGCCATAGCCGAAGCACGTGGTAAGGCTCAGGCTGACAGCCTACGCAAGACGCGCGAGGAGACGCCAGCAAAGCTGTATGTGAACGGTAATATCAAAACCGTCAGCAGTTCTTCTCTGAAGAAGGGCGACGAGTTTGTGTGCGATGCCGGCGATGTTATTCCTGCCGATGGTGAGATTGTTGAGGGACTTGCCTCCATCGACGAGAGTGCTATCACAGGTGAGTCTGCCCCAGTCATCCGCGAAGCCGGTGGCGATAAGAGCAGTGTCACTGGTGGTACAAAAGTGCTTAGCGACCATATCCGTGTGGTTGTCACTACGCAACCTGGCGAGAGTTTCCTCGACAAGATGATAGCCCTCGTGGAGGGTGCATCACGTCAGAAGACCCCTAACGAGATTGCACTTACCATTCTGTTGGCAGTGTTCACATTGGTGTTCTTGATAGTCTGCGTCACTTTAAAGCCCTTTGCCGACTATACGGGTACAGTGATCACCATAGCCTCGTTCCTCTCATTATTCGTTTGCCTGATACCAACAACCATCGGCGGCCTACTTTCTGCCATCGGTATTGCCGGTATGGATCGTGCGCTGCGTGCCAATGTCATCACTAAAAGCGGTAAGGCTGTGGAGACAGCGGGTGACGTGGATACGCTGTTGCTTGACAAGACAGGAACCATCACCATTGGCAACCGTAAGGCCACTGCGTTCTATCCTGCTGAAGGGGTGGATAAGGCCGAATTTGAACAGGCATGCCTCCTTTCCTCAATTGCCGACGATACTCCCGAGGGAAAGTCAATAGTAGAGTTTGGACGAAACGACGGATTCAGGATGAGGGCATTGCACACCGAGGGTGCCCACATGATAAAGTTTACTGCCGAGACGAAGTCGTCGGGCATCGTGTTGAAGGACAGCACAGAGATTCGCAAGGGAGCCTTCGAAACCATGCGTCATATTACCGAGGATGCCGGCTACACCTTTCCCGAGCATATCTCTTGTCTCGTGACAGCCATAACTAGCAATGGCGGTACACCTCTTGTTGTGACTGTCAACAAAAAAGTTGTTGGAGTCATCGAACTACAGGACATAATTAAACAAGGAATCCGTGAGCGTTTTGAGCGTCTGCATAAGATGGGTGTGAAGACAGTTATGGTGACTGGTGACAATCCACTGACTGCCAAATATATCGCAGAGAAAGCTGGAGTGGATGATTTCATTGCCGAGGCTAAGCCAGAAGACAAAATGAACTATATTAAAGCAGAGCAGAAGAACGGCAAACTCGTTGCCATGATGGGCGACGGCACCAACGATGCTCCAGCATTGGCACAGGCCGACGTGGGTGTGGCCATGAACAGCGGTACTCAAGCGGCCAAGGAGGCTAGTAATATGGTAGATCTTGACAACGACCCGACAAAGCTCATTGAGATCGTTGAGATTGGCAAGCAATTGCTCATGACACGTGGCACACTCACCACCTTCTCCATCGCCAACGATGTGGCGAAATACTTTGCCATTGTGCCTGCCCTCTTCATGGTATCCATACCAGAACTTGCAGCTCTGAACGTCATGAATCTTCATTCTCCCGAGAGTGCCATTCTCTCGGCCGTCATCTTCAACGCCATCATCATCCCGCTGCTCATCCCCTTGGCATTGCGTGGCGTGAAGTACAAGCCGATAGGGGCAAGCGCTTTGCTCCGACGCAATCTGCTGATATTCGGAGTGGGAGGTATCATTGCTCCATTTGTGGGTATCAAACTGATTGATTTAATCGTAGGTTTATTCTTTTAATTGAAATACAGATATGAAAAATTTTATAGTAGCTTTCAGGCTAACGATGGTATTGTGCATGTTCCTGTACCTCGGTTATGTAATGGTATTATGGATTTTTGGCAAAGTGGCAGGTCCGGGAAATGGTAATGCTGAAGTTGTGGAAGTGGATGGCAAAGTGGTAGGTGTAGCCAACGTAGGGCAGAACTTCACCAAAGACATATATTTTTGGGGACGACCCTCGTGTGCAGGCGATGGATATGATGCTGCCAACTCGTGTGGCAGCAACAAGGGACCTACGAATCCCGAATATCTTGTCGAAGTGGAGACACGTATAGACTCTTTCCTGATACATCATCCATACCTTGAGCGCAAGGACGTGCCGGCTGAAATGGTGACGGCGAGCGGTTCGGGACTCGACCCCGACATCACTCCGCAGTCAGCTCGGGTGCAGGTGAAACGAGTAGCTGCCGCAAGGCATCTCGATGAAAAGCAAGTTGCAACATTGGTTGAGAAATCCATTGAACGTCCGTTGCTTGGCCTATTCGGTCCTGCAAAGGTAAATGTATTGAAACTGAATGTAGCTCTTGATAAACTTAAACCAATCTTGAATTCACAAAAATGATGAAGATAAAAATTATTTTCGCATCTATTTTGGGAGCGGTCATGACCTTATCGTCAGCCGCTTCCGCACAAGACAAAGTAACCGTGAATGGCAACATTGACTTGGTAAATAACTACGTATGGCGTGGAATGGACCAGAACTCCGGCTTTTCGGTGCAGCCTAGTCTTGGCTTGTCGTACAAAGGATTGTCCCTGTCGGCATGGTGTAGTCAGAGTCTGACAAATAATGCTGACCGCGACGTTCAAGAACTGGACATTAATCTATCTTACTCCATTGATGGATTATCAGCCACATTGACAGATTATTGGTGGGGCGGATTGCATAATCCTTATGGTTACTACAAGCAAGGTCCAACAGACAATCCCATAGATGGAGGCCATCACTTTGAGGCGACTGTTGCTTACAACTTCAGCACTAAACTGCCTCTTACTCTCAGTTGGTCAACATGGTTTGCCGGAGCCGATATGCGTACGGACAGCGACAAGCGTTGCTGTTCAACTTACATCAATGCGTCATACGACATCGCTTGCCCGGCCGAAGTGACATTGACGCCATCAATTGGCTTTACACCATGGAAAGGCTACTATAACGGCAAGACCGCAATAACCGATGTATCGCTGAAAGCATCGAAGAGTTTTGGAATATCTGGTAAATTCTCGATACCACTCTTTGTTCAAGCAATAGTCTCACCCACCAACGACCATGTCTATCTCGTTGCCGGTGCAGGTATAGGATTTTGATGTGCCCGAAATTATGACGACCGTGCCATAATCATCATCGACTATGGCATGGTCTCCTAATGGCACACGCACTTGTGTTCCAATTCGTAGTACCTCTTCAATGAGTTTCTTTGTCTTGCCCTTTTCGAAATTAAGTTCAATTTATGGGCAAATGCCATTGCAAAGTTTAGAGTCCGCTGCTTTGCAGCCATGACAATTTATTGATTCAGCGAACACTAATTAGTTGAAAAACGTCTGGCACTATTCTTTGCCAGAGGTTATCATTTGGCCCAATTCCTGATAGAACGTCTCCACCTCGCCCAAATAAGTTTTCAATATCTTTCCATCGGGACCTATCAGCACCTTATAAGGATAGCCTTTCACCCTATATGCGGTCTCGACCTTCGCATCGGTGTCTCTCACCTGCGGCCACGGCAACTGGTATTTCTTCAAAGCCTGTTTCCATTTTTCGGCTTTGTCGTTGCAATCGATGCCCACAAACTCAATGCGGTCGCCGTATTGGGCATAGCATTCTTTCATTTTAGGAAATCCCTTGATGCACCATGTACACCACGAGCCCCAGAAGTCCAGCAGCACATATTTACCCCGCAGGGAACTGAGCGTGAGCGTATCGCCTTGTGGCGTGGGGAGGGAAAAATCGGGGGCCATCGCGCCGACTTTAGCCGTGTCGGCCACTTCTTTCTGAGCTTTCCTCATCACGGCCATCCGCTCGAAGACTTCCTGCCACATATCCAAATATCCTTTGAAACGACCGTTGCGCACTGCGGGACTAAGCTTCCGTATGACCGAAACCACACGGTCCATATTCACGTCGAGCACCAAAGTCGCCGTGGCGTCCTCGTCGAGATGCTGTACGATGTACTCCTCGACCACAGGGTGCCTGCGCCGATTGATGTCACAGTTGGCGGCTTCGCGTATACTGTCGAGCCGAACGGCATTGTCACCGGCAGCCACTCCCGCCTCATACTCTTTTTCGGCGATGTCAAATTCCGTGTTAAAAGGCCTTCCCACGTCCGTCACTTTGGCGTACTGCTGATAGAATGCGCTGCCCGAAATGCGGACGCTGTACTTGTCAATGAAATCTCCTTCTATGTTGACAAATTCGTTGGGGACAAAGAAAAAGTACATGACCTTTTTGGGACTGGATTTCAACCGAAGACTCCCTTGGTAGGCCTTGTCTATAGAAAGCGAAAAATTAAAATGGCCGTTGTTGACGGGCGTAGCAAAATTGATGATTTTCTTGTCCGGATTTCGCTCTACATACTCCACGAGGATGGAGTCGTTTGCAACGTCGGTCAGTGCGCCGCTCATCGTAAAATTGCTCTGTGCCGAGGCCCCTGACGAATACAGCCACGTTGCCACCGACAAAATAAAGAATTTCAATTTACATGCTCTTTTCATATTATTGGGATTTAAAGTTCTTTTCCAATGTTTCGGCAAGCAGCCTCATTCACGACAAAAATAGGTAAAATAGTTGATTTGTCAAAGTGTTTTCGTTTTGCTTCTTTCATGTTTTAACACCCAAAGGTAGTCATTTTTAGTGAATTATACAAATATTATGATATATATATCATTGAATATCAAAAACTTATATTTTTAGTAGAGCCTAAATGTAGAGGAAAGTATACAGCATCTTTTTATTTCTCTTTAACTGATCATACACACAAAGTATTGGAGGTGGGTCAGAAAGACTTTCATCCAGGATGCGCACGGAAGTTCTTCGGGACAAAAGATGAGCCTTTGTAAGAGTATAAACATGAAGAACTCAACCAATTACCCGAGCGAGTAATTCGTACTCAGACATCTCTAACGGGCGTACAACCCAAATTATCGCTGAACCTCAATAAACATAATGGTTGTAACCGACTGACTATCGTAGGTCTTTGGGATGACTATATCTTTAAGCCGAAGACAGAAAGAAAGCGAAAGAATACAGGCAAATTAAGGAAACAACCTACAAGAAATACCTTGAAGTTGACGAGGACGGATGGCCTTTGTATGACACATCAATAGGCTTCAATATGATACCTCTGTTCGGGATAAGCAGGGAATTTCAGCCAAATCTCTAATTAACTCCTTGTTAGTCTCTTTTTGTTTGCTACTTTCTGTATTCAGAACTTACTTCAAAGACTATGTAGAAGTTTCTCTATAAAAGCAAAAAGCGGAAAGCCTTTACTTATCGTACTTTCCGCTTGTTAGTAGGAGTGACCTCGTTGGGATTCAAACCCAAGACCTTCAGAACCGGAATCTGACGCTCTATTCAGCTAAGCTACGAGGCCATAATAAACGAGTGCAAAAGTATAGAAAATTATTGAATTTAACAAGTTTGTTTGTTCAAATTATTCTTTTTCAGCCGCAAACCTGTTCTTTGCAACGTATCTACAGAGCACGTCATCTTTTTGTGTGACGATAAAAATGGGAGTATATCCTTCATGATTCCCACTGATTGAATTAAGACAATATGAAAGATGAAGCGTTTATTTTTAATCATATTGACCGATTTACATCTTTTCTTATTGTATATCTTCCATAAATTTTCTACTTTTGCATGACAATTAGTGAAAGCATTTTCATCAAGTTTTGAACGAATAAAGAGCAACTACACCAAAATGAGTAAATTGATAAAACCTGTACACTATCAAGCTTTGTTGGATATGAGACAAACAGAGCAAGGTATTAAACTTATCAAAGATTTTTTCCAACAAAATCTTGCAACCGAATTAAGACTCAGACGTGTCACTGCTCCCCTATTCGTCTTGAAAGGTTTAGGTATCAATGATGATTTGAATGGCATCGAGCGTGCTGTTACGTTTGCTATCAAAGACCTCGAGAACGCACAGGCAGAGGTGGTACATTCCTTGGCTAAATGGAAAAGGTTAACATTAGCAGAGTATAAAATTGAGCCACCCTATGGTATCTATACGGATATGAATGCGATTCGAGCAGATGAAGAATTGGATAACCTTCATTCATTGTATGTTGACCAATGGGACTGGGAAAGCTCTATCCGACCTTCCGACCGCAACATTGCCTTTTTAACAAATGTGGTACAACGTATTTATGCATCATTGCTTCGCACCGAATATCTTACCTGTGAAACGTATCCACAGCTAACGCCCTTTCTTCCTCACGATATTCATTTCGTTCATAGTGAAGAACTGTTGCAAATGTATCCTGACTTATCGCCAAAAGAACGAGAAGATGCTATTTGTAAGAAATATGGGGCAGTATTCATTATTGGCATTGGTGGGAAGCTCAGTAATGGAGAAAAACATGATGGTCGTGCGCCCGACTATGATGATTGGTCAACTGTGACAGAGAATGGTTTGGCTGGACTTAATGGTGATATTTTAATATGGTATCCTGTCTTAGAACGCTCCATAGAACTCTCGTCTATGGGCATTCGTGTTGATAAGGAGAGCTTGTTAAGACAGTTGAAGCTTGAAAATCAAGAAGATAAACAACAGCTTTATTTCCATCAACAGCTTCTAAATGATAAATTACCACTGAGTATGGGAGGTGGTATTGGACAAAGCAGGCTCTGTATGGTCTTGCTCCAGAAAGCACACATCGGAGAAATTCAAGCCAGCATTTGGCCTGAAGACATGCGTAAAGAGTGTGCTGCAGTAGGAATGAAACTCATCTAACTCATCGTTCATCTTGTTCATCCTAAAACACGCCGTGTTAACAGCAACAGCTCATAAACACGGCGGACAGTCTTGACAGCTCTTAAAAGACAAAACCCAAATTGATATAGAAATTAGGTTGCTTTGTTTTTGTCGTCCAACCAATCGAACCTCCAAGAGGTCCGGCAATGCTTTGATAATAGTATGCGGCTTGTACACCGACCCTTAAGCTATGATCAAAAATATCATCCATTTTATCACCGTCTTTATAGACACCTACTTTAGCTATGATAAAATTATGATCAATTATACGTTGTTGAAATCTTAGTTGCGCTGCAACGAATTTATTTCTTACCAACTCTAAATAACTAATACCTGCGAAAGGCAAGTGTTGGTTCTCTGCATAATAATTGAAGTGATTTCCTCCAATCACCGTTTGTAAAATATAAGGAGGATTTTTACCAAACACACCTCTGCCGTAAAGCATTGGTTGTATTGTCAGTCGATTGTTCAAAGCAAATGATATTCTCCACATTGCGTTGACACTCCTAAATCCAGGCTCCTCGTCATATCCTACAAAGTTGTTTGTATGATAGCCATACGTCGCTTCGAACTTGGCACCACGTGTTGGAAAATACCATTTATCCTCAGAATTGTATTTCACACTCGCCTGATAAGTGATAAAATGTTGATTGCGCTTGTTGATTTGCCAGAGTTCTCGTTTCGCATCTTGTAACACAGCATTATATCGATAAAAATCCAAATAAGTGCCAAGTTGAAAATTAAAATTGCGGATATTAAAATCAAAGGGTATCAAACTCACCGTGTGTTGATTATAAATGATATTGGCATCTCTTTCACCTTTGTCATAAATATTTATATCCTGGTGGCGGAACACATAAGAAGCATTGACCTTACCCCAATGATTAAAATATAACGAAAAGTCGGCTCGCGCCATTGATCTCTTACCCAAACGCAGTGTAAAATCTGCAGCCATTGGCAAAAACTTATTTCTTACGAATAGCCCAAGATTGGCTTGCAGTGCCACAAGCTCTTCTGTATCAAAGCGAACACCCAATCTCGCCTTCTTCGTTTTATCGCCAATAGCAGCAATATGTAGGCATTCGCCCGCATCGGTTGGTGTGAGATAACAATCTGCATCATTATAGTAAAAATCTGCCCGCATTGAGTTTGCTATTTTTTGAAGCATCTCTGTGTTGATGCTATCTCTCTTTAGAAGGTGAAACTTTCTCAAAGTAAACTTTTGGTCTGCTGCATCCACTTTTTCAAATACCACATTTGCCAATTTAACTTTTTGTGGCAAGGTGTCCACGGTGATTTCAGTAAGATATTTGGCTCGCTGACCTGGTTTAATTCCGAGTTCATCGCGGAGCTTAACAAGCTGGTCCCATTGCTTCATAGCTGCCTCTTCTCCTCGTCGAATCAAGGTGTCTATGGCTGATTTTGAGAAAGAAGTAGTACCATATCCATCTGTACACGAGCGGATAAAGATATCTGTATTCTTCACATTCTCATCATATTTTTTCTTACAGTTAATATCAATAATCTGTCCTATGACACTCCCTCTTCGTGTCAAATCATCCGCTGTCTTGTCAGGTTCCTGTACGCTTAGCCCTATTACCACATCGGCTCCCATTTTTCGGGCTACATCTACAGGGAAGTTATTGCTCATACCTCCATCTACCAACACCATCTCTCCTTTTCGAATAGGAGTGAAAGCGCCGGGTATCGCCATACTGGCTCGCATTGCTTCTATCAGTGAACCACTATGGTACACATATTCTGCATCGCCAATGATATCGGTAGACACACAAGCAAAGGGAATAGGCAACTTATTAAAATCAATAGAGTCACGGTATCGATAAGCCAACTTCTCAAACAACTTGCGCAGATTTTTTCCTTCAATAAGACCTCCTGAGAAAGTAGGTTTCTTCTTACCAAAGTTCACATCTCTGGTTATGATATAAGTATTTTGCTTTTGGCGTCTCTTCAAACTTTCGTTCCTTACATCAATCTTATCAGAGAGCATCAAAGTCCAGTCTTGCTGACGAACAATGCTATCCATGAGCTGACTGTCGTAACCAATACTATACAGTCCGCCAATAATACTACCCATCGAAGTACCAGTGACAATGTCAACAGGGATACCAGCTCTTTCTATTACTTTTAAGGCACCAATATGAGCGAAACCTTTTGCGCCACCGCCACTCAACACAATAGCAATTTTCTTGCGTTGTGGCTGCGATTGTACTGGTATCGCCAAAAGCAATAATCCTACTAATGTGAAAATGGCAATCTTTTTCATTCTGTTTTTGTTTTTATGGTTGTATAGAGTGGTTAAAAAATCGTTGCTCTGCCAAGGTCTCATACCTTGTACCAGGCTGCCCATAGTTAGCATAAGGGTAGATGCTAATACCGCCTCTTGGCGTAAAAAGTCCTATGACTTCAATGTATTTGGGTTGCATGAGTTGGATTAAGTCTTTCATGATGATGTTCACACAGTCTTCATGAAAGTCACCATGATTACGAAAACTGAAGAGATAGAGTTTCAAACTCTTACTTTCCACCATGAGTTTTTGCGGGATATATGCAATCTTAATCTCCGCAAAGTCTGGTTGACCTGTAATAGGACATAGAGAAGTGAATTCTGGACAGTTAAATTGTACCCAGTAATCATTCGTTGGATGTTTGTTTTCGAATGTTTCTAACACTTCTGGCGCATAATCCATTTTGTATTTTGTCTTCGAACCCAAAGCCTTTAGTCCTTCATTTTTGCGAGTATCTTCCATTTCTATTTTTGTTTGAAATTGCCAACTTAGATGTTAAAAACTTGCAACACGTTATAATCTACATCCTCATCGTAGACGTCCACACCCTCATGTTCTTTCAGCTTTCGTACAACCCGAATCGTGATCGGTAACACCACAATTTCGTAAGCCGTCTTAAGTATCACCTGCCAAAGCATGAGCGGTAAAAGTGCAGAGGTTGGAATAACACCAATAAATGCCAAGGGGAAGAAGATAAGCGAATCTACCCCCTCACCAAAAATGGTGCTTAAAATCGCACGAAGAGAGAAGTTTTTACCCTGCGAACTAATCTTCATTTTGCTCATGACGTAAGCATTGACAAACGAGCCGCATAAAAAAGCGATAAACGAGGCAAAGGCAATTCGTGGTGCCAACCCGAATATATCATGAAAACTCTGCCCTAAAGTCCAATAACTTGCGCCAGGAATCAGATCGCACAAGGCTGCCATCATGACAAAAAAGAAGTTCATGGCAAACCCCAACCATATCAACAGTCGAGCTTTGCGATAGCCCCACACTTCACAAACACAATCATTAATAATATACGAGATAGGAAACACGATAAGCCCCCCTGTGAGAGATATCGGACCTACGGCTATTTGCTTTGTTTCTAACACGTTTGCTGTTATCAAGCAAACACAAAAAAGGATGCTGAAAAGCATAAACAACACACTCACATAGTGATTTTTCTTTTCCATTTTTCTTGTTTTTTAAGAGGTTGACCAAGCACTCTGTTTTGAGCCAATAAAGGATAAAATTCATTGAAGGATTTACATCATCAGTCTTTCTGTAATTCCTTTTGCCTGCAAAGTTAGTTATTTTTAGTGAGATATGATGGCTATTTCAAAAAAAACAAGTATTTTTGCGCTAAACGAATATAAAATAAAGTACAATGAAAAAGTTATTATTGTTTACAATGCTTGCTTTGGGCGTCACAACCACGCAGGCTCAAAATGCCGAATATGTCATCTCTGGAAATGCACCAGAAGGCACTAATTGGGTGTATTATTTCTACAATGGCAAGTTTAGATCTGTGGATAGTGTGGCTGTGAAGGACAATAAATTCCAGTTAAATGGCACTCAACCCCTCAACACTTTTATCACCGTAACTGCTGACAAGCAACACAGTGTTACAGTGGTGAATGATCACACCCCTATTACTGTCAACTTAAAGAATGGCAATGTCACTGGTTCACCGCAGAATGTACAGTTTGCAAACTTCCAAAAGGAACAGAACAAACTGGATGAAAAGATGATGGACATCTATAAAAAATATCAAGCTGTAGCCCCGGACAAAACGATTGAGGGACAAACTAAAAAGGGTGTCTTCGAAGGAATGATGGAACAAACAGAGCAAAAGCAGATAAAAGATATTTTAGTTTTTGCCAACTCGAACAAAAAAGGGGTGACTCCAGCTTACTTCTTAGGGCAGTCTTATTATTCACTGACTTATGAGGAGTTGGTTTCTGCATTGGACAATACCAGCGCTTACTATAACCATCCTATGATGGAAAGAGCCAAACAGCAACTCCGTTCTTTGGAAAAGCGCCGTCCCGGTTTGAAGTTTACAGATTTGGCAATGCATGATATCGAAGGGAAACCCGCAAAACTGAGTCAATGGGTAGGCAAAGGAAACTACGTATTGGTAGACTTCTGGGCGAGCTGGTGTGGACCTTGTCGCATGGAAATGCCAAATGTAGTGGATGCCTACAAACGTTATCATCAAGCCAAGGGATTTGATGTAGTTGGTGTTTCGTTTGACTCAAAGCTTGAAGCATGGAAGAAAGGAATACAAGATTTACAACTTCCTTGGCACAATATTTCTGATTTGAAAGGTTGGAAATGTGCTGCTGCCGATGTGTATGGCGTCAATGCCATTCCTTGCAATATCTTGGTAGACCCTTCAGGACAAATTGTTGCACAAGACTTGCGTGGTGCAAAGCTTGCTGACAAGTTAAAAGAAATTTACGGATATTAAGAAATGACGGTTCTGCCAAACAGAACTATCCGTTAAATTTTACGCTGAAAATGAGCTGAAAAGTTGATAGAAGGGCGCTTAATGCACTCACTTCTTTTCTCTATCAACATATCAACCAGTATTTTACGCTCATAGAAAGCCAAGAAGAAAAAGAGGGTAAACTTTATCAATTCTAAAAAATAACTGATAAAGTTTACTCGTTTTTTTCTTTTTTTCATTAACTTTGTGTCGTTACTCCATTGACTTAACGTGCTTAACCCATTGACTTTGTGCCGTTACTCCATTGACTTAACAAGCTTAACCCATTAACTTTGTGCCGTTACTCCATTGACTTAACGAGCTTAACCCATTGACTTTGTGCCGTTACTCCATTGACTTAACGAGCTTAACCCATTGACTTTGTGCCGTTACTCCAATGACTTAATGAGCTTAAGTCATTGACTTTGTGCTGTTACTCCATTAACTTAACGTGCTTAAGTCATTGACTTTGCAGGCTTAACACAATAACCTAACAAGCTTAACCCATTAACTTTGTGCTGTAATTCATTGACTTAACGAGCTTAACCCATTGACTTAATAGACTAATTCAGTGACTTAGCAGGCTTAACCCATTGACTTTGTATCGTTAACCCAATGACTTAATGCGCCTAATTCATTGATTTAATGAGCTTAACCCATTGACTTAACAGGATTAACTCAATGACCTAACGAGCCTAACCCATTGAGTTAATGTGTGCATTTGAAAGTTACGAAAAGCAAATATAGCAGCATCAGCAGAGATAGAAGTATTGATTGTTCGGGAAAATTGAACAAGAATGTTTGTGAAAAAAAGTTTTTTCTATCCTTTATTGCGGTGCATTCAAGGGTTTTTCGTAACTTTGTAACCAAATATACATTAAAGTATGACTGGAACAAAACAAATCAAGACAGCACTGATTTCAGTCTATCATAAAGACGGACTTGAATCTCTGTTATCAAAACTGCACGCAGAGGGCGTGAAATTTCTTTCAACTGGTGGAACACAAAAGTTTATAGAATCGTTGGGATATGAATGCCAAACGGTAGAAAGCGTCACCTCATACCCCTCTATTTTGGGCGGACGAGTGAAAACATTACATCCTAAAATCTTTGGAGGTATCTTGGCTCGACGAGACAATGACAGTGACCAACAGCAAATGAAACAATATGAAATACCTGCAATCGACTTAGTTATCGTCGACCTCTATCCCTTTGAGCAGACAGTAGCAAGCAATGCATCTGAAGCTGAAATCATTGAAAAGATTGATATTGGCGGCATCTCGCTCATTCGCGCAGGGGCAAAAAACTTCAAAGATGTTGTCATTGTACCAAGCAAAGCAGAATATAGTATGCTGGAAGATATTCTGAACAGGCAAGGAGCACAGACAACTTTAGAGGAAAGAAAGAAGTTTGCTGAACATGCGTTCAAGGTGAGCAGCCACTATGATACAGCCATACATACATGGTTTACCAAATAATATGACAGATATGGATATCGCAAATCGAAGCGAAATCCAACATTAGGTCTCAATAAAATATTGATTTAGAAATGGGATTTTTTTCTTTTATCCAAGAAATTGCAATGGACTTGGGAACCGCCAACACTATTATTATCAGTGATGACAAAATAGTTGTTGACGAACCTTCCGTCGTTGCGCTCGACCGTCGTACTGACAAAATGATAGCAGTAGGCGAAGAAGCAAAAATGATGTATGAGAAGACGCACGACAATATTCGTACTATTCGACCTCTGCGTGATGGTGTGATTGCCGACTTTACAGCCTGCGAACAGATGATGCGTGGACTTATCAAGATGGTAAGACCTGGTAGACGCTTGTTCTCTACCTCACTGCGCATGGTCATAGGGGTGCCATCAGGAAGTACAGAGGTGGAACTTCGTGCAGTACGCGACTCTGCTGAACATGCTGACGGGCGCGATGTGTACTTGATTTTTGAACCCATGGCAGCAGCCATTGGTATCGGTATAGATGTAGAAGCACCCGAAGGAAATATGATAGTCGACATCGGTGGTGGCAGTACTGAGATTGCTGTTATCTCTTTGGGAGGTATCGTATCCAACAACTCCATACGCACAGCGGGCGACGACCTTACTGCCGACATTCAGGAATACATGAGCAGACAGCATAATGTGAAAGTCAGCGAACGTATGGCAGAGCGTATCAAGATTCATGTGGGTTCTGCTTTGACAGACTTAGGAGATGAGGCACCAGAGGATTATGTGGTTCACGGTCCTAATCGCATTACCGCATTACCTATGGAAGTACCTGTTTGCTATCAAGAAATAGCACACTGTTTGGACAAGACTGTGGCTAAAATAGAGAATGCTGTCCTGTCTGCATTAGAGTCAACTCCACCTGAATTGTATGCAGATATTGTTCAGAATGGAATCTATCTCAGTGGTGGTGGTGCATTGCTCCGTGGTATCGACAAACGTTTGACAGACAAAATCAACATACCATTCCACATTGCAGAAGACCCTCTACACAGTGTTGCCAAAGGAGCTGGCATCGCATTGAAGAACGTAGATCGCTTCTCGTTCTTGATGAGATAAGGAGTGGTGCATTTTCACACTAATAATCAACTGTAAGTATGCGGAATCTCATTGAGTTTCTGGCACGTCAGCACCATTGGTTTGTATTTGTGTTACTTGAGGCAATTAGCCTTACCCTGCTTTTCAGCTACAATAATTACCAAAGTAGTGTGTGGTTTTCATCAGCGAATGTCGTTGTTGGTAGGATATATGACTGGAGTTCACAGTTAGAACACTTCTTCTCACTCACCAAAGTGAATGAAGAGCTCACGGCAAGAAATATTGCACTGGAAGAAAAGGTTTCAGACTTATCTGAGAAACTGACAACAGTCACAAAAGATTCATCTTACGTCAAAGATAGCTTACTGCTACCTGTACAAGAGATGAAATTGATTCCCGCTAAAGTCGTAAGCAACTCTATTATTCAGCCTGATAACCTCATGACTATCAATAAAGGTTCGAAAGATGGAGTGAAAAAGGACATGGGTGTGGTCTGTGGAACAGGGGTTGTAGGCATTGTCTATTTGGTGTCTCCACAGTATTCAGTCGTGATTCCATTGCTCAATACAAAGTCCAATATCAGTTGTAAAATAGAAAATAGAGAGTATTTTGGCTACTTGATTTGGCAAGGTGGAGCTACCGACATTGCTTATCTGGATGACATTCCACGACACGCACGGTTCAAGTTAAACGAAAATATCGTAACCAGTGGTTATTCGTCTATCTTCCCACCCGGAATAAAGGTGGGAAAGATTCTGCATGTGTACAACTCTGCAGATGGAGTTTCTTATAGATTAAGTGTCAAGTTATCAACAAATTTCAGTACGTTGCGCGATGTTTCTGTGGTCGATAACACGGCTATGAAAGAGCGCATAGAACTGATGCGGGCAGCCAGCGATTCACTGGAAGCTAAATAAAGATAGGAGTAAAGAGATGGGGGTTGATTTATTGAAAGGTATATCCATATTTGTAATATTGCTGTTATTACAAGTGCTGATATTTAACCATATCCATCTCTTTGGTTTTGCCACACCCCTTTTGTATGTGTACAGTATGTTGCTGTTTAGAAGAAACTTCCCAAAGTGGGGCATTTTGGTTTGTGGATTCTTGGCAGGACTAAGTGTTGACATCTTTTCAAACACCCCCGGACTGGCTTCTGCCAGTATGACATTTATCGGATTGATACAACCCTATGTATTAATATTATTCTTGCCACGTGATAGTGCAGAAGACTTACAGCCGTCAATGCACACATTAGGCATATCTGCCTTTTGGGGCTATGCCCTTGTATTAGTGTTCTTGTATTGTCTCATCTTCTTTTCACTCGAAGCATTCAACTTCTTTAACTGGCTTCAGTGGCTCAAGTGTGTCGGTGGTAGTACGGTTTTAACACTGATTCTACTCATGACAATAGAGAATGTTAGACGAGGGTAGACATGCAAAGTTGACCCACGAATTGACGAATGAAAGATTATAATCTTGAAAACCGCAGGTATGTTATTGCAGGGGTGGCCATTACTATTGTGGTCATCTATACCATTCGTCTGTTTACTTTGCAACTGTTGAGCGATGATTATAAAAAGAATGCTGACAGTAATGCTTTTCTTAAGAAAATAGAATATCCGTCTCGTGGAATCATTACAGACCGTCATGGCAAGCTAATGGTGTACAATCAGCCTGCCTACGACATCATGGTCGTGATGAATGAGCAAAAAGGTAGAATAGACACACTCGAATTTTGCGAAGCCTTGGGCATTACCAAAGAGTTCTACCAGCAACGAATGACGGAAATTAAAGATCGCAACAAGAACCCAGGTTACTCACGGTTTACGCAACAACTGTTTATGAGTCAGCTCAGTGATAAAGAGTTTAGTATCTTTCAAGAGAAAATGTATCGGTTCCCAGGGTTTTATGTTCAGAAGCGTAGCATCCGACAATATCAATATCCATACGCAGCACATATCTTGGGAGATGTGGCAGAAGTATCACCCAGCGACATTGAAGAGGATGATTATTACCAAGCTGGAGACTATATTGGAAAATTGGGCATTGAACGTTCTTACGAGAAACAGCTAAGAGGACAGAAAGGGGTTCAGATATTATTACGTGATGTTCACGGTCGCGTGCAGGGCAGCTATCAACATGGAGCATTAGATAAAAAGCCAATACCCGGAAAGAATTTAACGCTTTCTATCGATTTACAATTGCAAGCACTCGGTGAACGATTGCTGGAAGGAAAGATTGGTAGCATTGTCGCCATCGAGCCTTCTACGGGTGAAGTGCTGTGCATGGTATCTACACCTACCTACGATCCACGTTGGTTAGTGGGAAAGAAACGCAGCAAGAATCATCTTGCTTTACAGCGAAATGTTTGGAAACCTCTCTTGAACCGTAGCATTATGGGACAATATCCACCTGGTTCAACCTTCAAGACGACACAGGCTTTGACGTTTCTCTCAGAAGGAATCATCTCCCCTTCTACCCCATTTGCCTGCCATCGAGGATTTTATTTCCGTGGACTTCACGTAGGTTGTCACGGTCATGCTTCACCCTTAGCGTTAATTCCAGCTATAAGTACTTCATGTAATGCTTATTTTTGTTGGGGATTGTATTATATGATGAGCAATCGCAAGAAATATAGAAACGTACAAACAGCCATGAACACTTGGCGCGACTATATGGTCAGCATGGGCTTTGGATACAAGTTAGGAATTGATCTCCCTGGAGAGAAGCGTGGTCTCATTCCCAATGCAGCGTTTTATGATCATGCTTATAAAGGCTCATGGAATGGACTGACGGTGATCAGTATTTCGATTGGGCAAGGCGAAGTCAATCTTACCCCTTTACAAATCGCCAATCTCGGGGCTACCATTGCAAACCGAGGATATTATTATGTACCGCACGTTGTGAGAAAAGTACAAGGTGAGGCCATGGATACGCTATACACTCGAAGGCATTATACCAAAGCAAGCAAACGAGCGTATAATTACGTTGTGGCAGGAATGCGGTCGGCTGTAGAACGAGGAACATGTAGGTCAGCAAACCGATCTGATTATATTGTCTGCGGAAAGACAGGTACAGCAGAGAACCGTGGACACGACCATTCTGTATTCATGGGCTTTGCTCCCATGGACAACCCAAAGATAGCCATTGCCGTCTATGTTGAGAATGGAGGATTTGGTGCTGATTATGGCGTTCCTATTGGGTCTCTCATGATGGAACAATACATCAAAGGAAAGCTTTCACCAGCATCAGAGGCGAAAGCTAATGTATTTCAAAATCGAAGAATAGGATATGGCAAGAGTAACCGATAAACCGTCTGGCGTCTTTCGTTCATTAGACTGGTGGACCATTCTTATCTACATGTCACTGCTCATCTTTGGCTGGCTAAGTGTCTGTGGAGCAAGTTACACATATGGTGATACCGATATTTTCAGTTTAAGTACGCGTTCAGGAATGCAAATCATCTGGATTGCTTCGTCCATTTTTCTCGGATTTGTCCTGCTCATGTTAGATGACAGATACTATGACATGTTTGCATATATCATCTATGCCGTCATGCTGTTGTTACTTTTTGCAACTATATTTAATCCCCACGAGATAAAAGGTTCAAGGTCATGGTTAGTGCTTGGTCCCTTGCGCCTACAGCCTGCAGAGTTTGCAAAGTTTGCTACTGCCTTGGCTGTTGGTAAGTATATGGGGCGATATGGCTTTAATATTCATAAGTGGAAAGACTTTGCTTATGCGTTAGGCATTGTACTTTTACCCATGCTTTTCATCGTAGCACAGAAAGAAACAGGTTCTGCTTTGGTTTATTTATCATTCTTTCTCATGTTTTATCGAGAAGGAATGCCTGGCAGTGTTCTGTTCACTGGGGTGGCTATGATTATTTATTTTGTCGTTGGCATCAAGTATGAAGACGTACAATTGTGGGGACTTCCTGTCTCTTTAGGTAAATTCATTGTCATATTGCTCTTACAATTGTTTTCTACATCCATGGTTTACCTCTACTGTAAGGATAAGAAACAGAGTCAATTCCTCACGCTTATTTCACTCGGCACCACCCTCATTGCCCTGTTGTTTGCCAAGTTTGTGGTGCCATTTGATATCGTTTGGGTTCAATTAGTTGTAACATTCGCTTTGATTGGCTTTCTACTTTACTGCTGGTTAGCCAGCCAATATAAGAGTTATCTCTACATTGCATTGTTTGCATTGGGTTCATTGGCTTTCTTTTACTCTGCCGATTATGTCCTAAATAATGTAATGAAGCCTCACCAAAGAGTACGTATAACAGTGCTGTTGGGCTTAGAAGAAGATATTTCTGGGGTGGGATACAACGTGCATCAGAGCGAAATTGCCATTGGAGCTGGTGGACTGAAAGGTAAAGGCTTCTTAAATGGAACCCAAACAAAACTAAAGTTTGTTCCCGAACAAGACACAGATTTTATTTTCTGTACGGTAGGTGAAGAGGAAGGGTTCATTGGATCGGCAGGCGTATTACTGCTTTTCTTGGCTTTAATCTTACGACTTTTGAAAATGGCAGAACGACAACCTTTTGCCTTTGGACGTATCTATGGCTATTGTGTCGCCAGCATCTTTTTGTTCCATGTCTTTATCAATGTGGGCATGGTACTTGGGCTTACCCCCGTTATTGGCATCCCCTTACCATTCTTCAGTTATGGGGGGTCATCGCTATGGGGCTTTACCATCCTGTTATTTATATTCCTGCGAATTGATGCAGCACGCAACATCGTCCATACGTAACAATACGACAGAAAGGAAAAACGGGAGTCAAACCCAAATTATCATTGTTTTTGACTCCCGTTTTTGATACGTTACTTTTTATTCTTCTTATCTATTTTCTCCCAGTAACGCTTACCTTTTTCCTTGAGTTTTGCTGTAAAAGCTTTTGCTTGGGCATCATTTGCCGCCTCTTCTTCAGGAGAGGCAAAAGCATGCGAATAACCCTTTATCGTATTCCAACCACCTCTTGTAAAGTCGGGTACCTCTACTGGAAGACAGCCATTGTCCATGGATATTGCTCCCAATTCAGCCAAACAGCACCATTCTGCCAAGTCATAAACATCAATGTCCATAGGCAATCCGTTCTGTAAGCAATAAACCAAACGACAGTCCATGATGAAATCCATACCGCCATGGCCGCCTACTTCCTTCGCTTCATCGCCATATTTTGTTACCAAAGGACTTGCGTAAGCTTTTTCCAATGCCTTCATATCTTCCTTTGAAAGGTACTCATGCCCCGACAAATCATCATTCGAAGGAGACACGCCACCTTGCTTCATGTTCTTTGAAGATAGTGCATAGCCCTCAACAGGATATTTGTTAGCAAAGCCTTCAGTACCTGTGAGCTGATACATTCTATTATATGGTTGAGGAGTCATGACGTTGTGATGTATCTCTATCACTTTCCCTTGCTCCGTTCTAATAAGCGTTGTAGTTTGGTCTCCATTGGCAAATTTCTCACAAGGCTTTCCACTCATCTGCTCAACATGTTTCTTTCCATTGAATGACTTTGTGTCCATGGCTACCAAAGTCTTCATTCTATCTCCTCTGTGGATGTTCATTACTTGTGCTACAGGACCAAGTCCATGAGTGGCATAAACATCTCCACGATATTTTTGATTATAGTCCAATCGCCAGCCTAACTTGTCGTTTTGGTCTTTTTTCCAATAGTGATCCCAGAAAGGAGATAGCTCGTGGCGGTATGCTCCTTGTGCATAGATGACTTCACCAAACAAACCTTTCTGTGCCATGTTCAACGAATTAAGCTCAAAGAAATCATAACAGCAGTTTTCAAGCATCACACAATGCAACCGTGTCTTTTCAGACATGTCGATAAGCTGCCATATTTCGTGCATGTTCATCGCAGAAGGAACTTCGATAGCCACATGCTTCCCATTCTCCATAGCACACTTAGCCACTGGGAAGTGGTGCAACCAGTCGGTAGCAATATATACTAAATCAATGTCTTTGCGCTTGCAAATTTCCTCGTATCCTTTTTCACCACTATAGATATCGGCAGCTGGCATCGAGGCTTTTCTCAAGTATTTTTGACAGTCTTCTGCCCTTTCCTTCTCATAATCGCACAATGCCATGACCTGTATACCAGGTATATGCGTCCATCTCTCCACCGCACCGGGGCCACGCATACCCAAGCCAACGAAAGCCACGCGTACGGTTTTCAACTTTGGCGTCTTTAATAACAAAGCCGACTGTTGTCCTGCTGCCCGCTGAGGTACTTCGGTAACAATCTTTCCACCTTCGATTTTATACTTCCAATTGAATTGTGCCATTCCCTTGCTGGGCAACAACGTAAGTGCTGCTACAGCAAGCATCATAGATAATGTCTTTAACTTTTTCATTCTTTTATGGGTTAATAATAATATAGTTAGTTTTTTTGGGCGTTACAAAGATACAAATAAAAAAAGGGAAAATGGACATTTGCCGACTCAAAAACCATCTTCAGTGAGCAGTTCAACATCCTTTTCTCCCCCTTCCACACAATAGAGAAAACACATCTCAGCATGCGTGGACTGACACCTCTTTACAGATTTACTTTCTTATAAGGGTGATACCCACGTTGCTAATACCTGGCAGAATCTCCCTTTTCATATCGTGTCTTACCTTGATGTGGAGTGAATCACCCTGCTGCAACTTTAACTGAGTAATATTGAAATCGTATTGATAATAGCTAATACCTCGTCCCTGTGCTATCCCGTTGTTGCCAATGAGTTCACAATCCAAGGTGTCTACATATTTATTACGATGGGGCAACACCGTTTGCTCTACTATCAGGGTCAGACTTTTGAAAGGAAAACTACTGTTGATGCGCATGGCCAATTTAGCTTGATAGTTGCCCGACTGGCGCATCGGTGGCACATCAAAGGTCAAAGTATCATTTTTCTCCCACCCAGAAAGAGGTGTATGCTGAAATCGATCATACACCTTGCCTTCGTTGCAAGCAAAAAAAAGCAAACAACAACAAACGAGTATCCCTACATTTTTCATGCTCCACTACTGATTCTTCGTCTCTTCCGAACGTCTTCTCTCTGTTGGGCGACCCTCTTTGTCCATGGGCTTTCGGCGATTTCTGTTTTGATTTGCCCCACGAGTTGCCTCCTGTTCAGAACCTTGTTGGCGTCTTCTTTTCCGTTTCTTCGTTTGATCAAATCGACTAATGTCAGCTCCAGCTAACAAATCGACAGGACGTGCTTTCTCTTTTTGCCTACCATCCGAAAGCAACGATGCAGGTTTTTCACCCCGCTTGTTCATCTCTATAATCTCCTTGGCACGATGGGTGGTAATCGTTTCTAAGTTAGCAGCGAGGTTTTTATCGGTAGAATAAGTGACTAATCCAGCCAAGATGTCCGCCTTAAAGAAATAGTAATCCCCGTCAACGGTTTGCAGAATAATCTCTCTACTTGGGATTTTCCTGCTTGATTCCACGTAGTCATCGGCTTCATAGTTGAGACAGCACTTTAGTTTGGCACACATCCCAGCCAGTTTTTGTGGATTTAAGGAAATGTCCTGTATGCGAGCGGCATTCGTGCTTACCGATACAAAGTTCTTCATCCACGTGGCACAGCACAGCTCTCGTCCGCATGGACCTGTTCCGCCGATACGTCCTGCCTCCTGTCGGGCACCTATCTGCTTCATCTCAATACGCACATGAAAGGCATCCGCCAACACCTTAATGAGCTGTCTAAAGTCCACACGTTCATCGGCAATATAATAGAAAATGGCTTTGTTGCCATCGCCTTGATATTCTACATCTCCAATTTTCATCTGTAGCCCCAAGTCTTTGGCAATCTTCCTACTTTGTATCATCGTATCATCCTCACGTGCCTTCGCCTCTTCATACTTTTGCATGTCCACGGGCTTCGCTATTCGATAAATCCGTCGTATCTCATCAGGAGACTTCAGATTGGCTTTCTTAATTTGGAGTTTCACCAAACTTCCTGTCAACGTCACCACACCTATGTCATGCCCTGGACTTGCTTCTACTGCCACAATATCGCCTTTTTTCAAGTCCAGTCCGTTCACATTATGGTAATATCCCTTACGTGTATTTTTGAATTGTACCTCAACCAAATCTGTCGTTAGGTTATTACCTGGAACATCAGCCAACCAGTCGTAAGTGTTCAACGGTCTGTCTTGACGACCACAAGACCGACGACAGAGTCCTCTGTCACAACCGTTGGCTAATTTGAATTTCATATTTTTGTAATCCATTGTTTCTTTTTTGTCATGAGATGTCCTGCACTTATCCCTACCGTTAATAACATCGGAAGGCGCATCATCTCTATTATATGTTTATTTTCTCATCAATAGCACAATTAAATGCAAGGCTAAATCAAAAAAAACAATTTTAGCATTGGCATTTTGTCCTATATCCCTACGTGCCGTTGCCAATAGCTCATCAATTTCAATCACATTGGCTTCATTCACAAAACGAGCAAAGTTTTTCGTAAAATCTTCTTCTTCCTGCGTCATATAAACGAGTTCTGGTTGCTGAAAGTTATACATAAAACTTTCACGAATCATCCTACTGAAATAGGTCAGCATCCGCCGTTGCTTTTCACGTCCAAATCCTGCCACGCTATCTGTCCATTTCTTCAAGCTCCTGATATTGCGCATATAAGCCAAGCGCATCAACAGCTTAAAGGTGTCCAAGAACTGCTTGTTCTCGTTGTCTGCACTCAATGTCTGCAATGCCCTGAGCCAACTGCCGTTCGCGATACGAGCAATATAATGCGCATTGTTGGCTTCTATTCCTCGTTGCTGTATCAGTGCTTGTTCAATAGCCACGTCGTCTATGCGTGGGATATCGATTCGTTGCACACGACTCAGAATGGTTTCTAACAGTCGGTCGGGCTCTTCGCATACCATTAAGAACAAAGTTTGCGAGGGAGGTTCTTCTAACAACTTCAACAGTTTGTTGGCGCAAACCTGATTCATTCGTTCGGGTAGCCATATTAAGCAAACCTTATATCCTCCTTGACTGGACTTCAGACTTAACTTCTGCGTCAGGTTGTCACTCTCTGCCTCAAATATTTGAGCCTGTTGGGTAGTTGCCTTCATGCACTCGAGCCACTGGTCAATGCTAAAGTAGACGGTGTCATTGAGCAACGTCCGCCACTCTTTGCCAAAATCATCACTAATCATTTTATGATCGGAAGATGTGCCTGTGGGACGAATCACTGGATACGTAAAATGCAAATCGGGGTGTTGCCAGTTACGCAACATCGCCTCGGCATTGAGTATGGCACTTTCTGAGGCAAGAATAGACTGTCCGTTTGCGTCTCGCTCTCCTAAGACATAAGAGGCAAAAGCCAAAGCCAAAGCCAACTTGCCGCATCCTTGTGGACCACAGAGCATCAGCGCATGTGGCACACGATTTTCGTGTACCAGCTGCACAAGCCGAGCCTGTGCCTCCTCTTGACCAATCACCTCGCTGAATTTCACTGTCCTCAATGGTTGATAAAAGCCTTACATAAAAAGCACTTTCATGCCAATTTACGTTGTTTGCAAAGTTACTAAAAATTACGCAAAATTGTTACAAGGTATCAATATATTTGACTAATTGCAATGGGAAAAATGGTAAAAAAACGTACAAACAGTTCTTTATAATTGCTATATTTTACGTCTTCCGCATCTTCGGCTGCATTTAGCCAAATTTTGAAAATGCGCTAATGCGCTTATCTACATGGGTTTGTCGGCTTACTCCATTACATTAACACGGTTAAGTCATGTAGATAGGCAGGTTAACCCATTGACTTAATCTCGTGAAAACAGTCATTATTTTGCACGTTTTCACTCAAATAGAACCGTTTTTGAACAAAAAAATCACCTCGAACTATACTTTTACCCTATCTTTCCCCATTATTTGTGATGCTCAAAACGTCAAGAGACAAAAACGAAAGGCAAGTACTGTTTCTATTTGTGCAATTCTTTTGAACAGAAAAAATGTCATTTTATTTTACGATTTTTATTGATTACTTTTGTAAAAATCATTACTTTTTTCAGGCTGGTTCTATAAATTAGCTTTGTTAGATTTTGAGCTTATTTTTGAGGTCAAAATGCAAGAGAGTGAAGGAGTGTAGCGAGCTACACGACTGAACGAACTTACATTTTGAACCAAAAAGAAGCCAAAAGATAACAAAACGTATTTCATAAAAATTTAATGACTATATGCGGTGGTAATTTATAGAACCAGCCTTCAACTATTTCATTTCAGAAATGGGATATATTTTTAGAGATAAGGAAAAAAGAGAATAAGAAACAGACTTCGAAGATAGCAATGCAAAAAACAGAGAAAATGTTTACAATAATTGAGAGATGCACACATTTTTTCGTATTTTTGCAGACACACGAAGCGTATATCAAGCAAATATAGCATGAAGCAAAACATCATCATCTCTCATCATTTACAAACAGACCTTACCAAAGCTATAGCAGACTGCCAACCCGACTATCTGTTTGTACTCACAGATAACACCACAAGAGAACACTGTTGGACGAGAATACAAAATTTGGAAATACTGAAAGAGGCACAACTCATTACCATTGCCCCTACCGATATGCACAAAGACCTGCGATCAGTAGAACAAATTTGGACAGCACTGCAAAACAATCATGCCACTCGCCATTCTTGTCTTATCAATTTGGGAGGTGGAATGGTCACTGACATCGGTGGATTTGCCGCTTCTACCTTTAAGCGTGGCATCTCATTCATCAACATCCCCACTACCCTTTTGGCAATGGTAGACGCCTCAGTGGGCGGTAAGACAGGTTTTAATTTTAATGGGCTAAAGAACGAAATTGGGGTTTTCAACGATGCGAATTTTGTGATTCTCAACACCTGTTTTCTTCAGACACTGGATTTGGAGAACCTGCGAAGTGGTTATGCAGAGATGCTGAAACATGGATTACTTGCCCATGAAAATAGGTTTGCTCAGTTACTTTCGTTCAATTTGGAGTACCCCATTGACTACCAGCTCCTACAACAGATGGTGGAAGATTCGGTGAAAATAAAAGAGGACATTGTGAGACAAGACCCTCATGAGAAAGGTCTACGCAAAGCACTCAACTTAGGTCATACCTTTGGACATGCTTTCGAGTCTTGGTCATTGAAACATACCCCCATTCTACATGGTTATGCGGTTGCCTACGGACTGACTTGCGAATTGTATTTGAGTGCCCTTAAATGTGGGTTTCCTACCCACAAGATGCACCAGCTAAACCAGTTTATTCGCGAGAACTACGGTACACTTCCTATCACCTGTCATGACTATGATGCGCTTATCCAACTGATGACGCATGACAAGAAAAATGTAGGAGACACCATCAACTTTACTTTGCTTGAGAATATAGGAAAGATGAAGACAGACCAGACTGCCACGGTTGAGGAAATCAAAGAAGCTTTGGACTTTCTAAGAGAAGGATGCTAAGCACATCAAATGTCATTCTTACAAGGGGGATTAAAGCCCAATACTGGGGTCATAAAACGATGCTAAAATCAGCATGACGACGACAGAGAACACGCATACTGCGATAGGTATGTACTTGGTGTATTGAGACACGGATGTTGCCCTATGCCTTTGAGCAAAATTGCGTACATACCACCTCACGGTAAAACAAACAAGTGTGGCATTGAGGAGTCCTAACAAGGCTCCTGCCAACAAGTCGCCAACATAGTGTACGCCCAAATACAAACGAGTATAGCATAACAAAAAAGCCCATACTACCAATAAAACGCACAAATTTCTTAGCCTAAAAAGGTAAATCATCAAAAACACCAATCCCCATGAGTTAGCAGCATGTGCTGACGGGAAACCATATTTTCCACCTCGATATCCGTCTACTATCTGTATCACTGATGAGATAAGTTACTATGTTTGCAAAGGCTAACACACGGAGACAAGTCGGATGCCGCTCTTCGGAGGCTTCGCGCCTCCGG